>CAZGVW010000216.1:0-9583 GCA_964529265.1 uncultured Phycisphaeraceae bacterium | reverse complement strand
CACCACGTCACGCGCAAAGGGGCTGCACGACGCAGCCCTCCGAACGTTCGAAAGACCCCCGCACCACGTGTTCCACTCCCATCGCGCACGGTCCCGAACGCGGATCAGCGACCTGATGCGCGGCAAGATCGATCGCTTCAGCGCCGACTCGCTGATCGAGATGCTCGGGCGCGCCGGCATGCGAGTCAGATTCACGACGACTCGCCGCGGCAGCGCCGCCTGGCTGCTCGATTAGCCAGATGGAGAAGAGGGGCAATCCGGCTATCGCCGCTCATACCACCGAAGCGGTTCTGGAAGCTCGGCGTCGGCGTACTCAAGGTGAACAACACGCCGATGAGAAGCTGACTGGGCCTTGCCCGAGCAGTGCCACAGCAGGGGATGCATGACGAGAACACCGCCCCGCGGTACTGGACAGACGAGAGCCTGGGCGAAGTCGGGCCGGTCGGTTGAGATGCCGTTTCGATGTGAGCCGGGGATTACCTGAAGCGCTGCATTCTCGGGACCACACGGGTCGAGGTGAAGGCGAAGCGTGACCATTTGCTCGAGGACGCTCGAAGGGGGCTGGACATGGGTGATCCCGGCCTTGGAAGACCAGGGGCCGAACCCCTCGAGGGACTCCATACGGTCAGATACGGCAATGGTGACGTCCTGGTGCCAGGCAACGTGCCAATTACTGCGTGGAGTCTTGTCAAAGAGGATAGCGCGAACAGGAAAGGCCGACGGGGAGAGCACGGTGTCAACGATGCGACGGAACGGAGCGGACGCCGCCAACTCACGAACAAGGGGCGCAACTGCAAAGAGGTCGCGAACACCGCCACGACGCCGCGAGCCGTCCGTGTCCAGAGTAATGAGTGCGCTGAGAAGTTCATCGCAGCGATCTGACGGGATGACCTCGGGGATGACGAGGACACCGTCTCGCTCCAGTTGGTGCACACTTGCGGACGTGATTGTGCGTTCGACCATCTGGCTAACCGTGAAGCTCACCGGCGGGCCGGCAGCGCCCGCCCGAAACACCGAGGACATCGTAGCTGCGGGATGGTGCGCATACGCGACGCGGGGCCCCGCGGCGTGCGACAGACTACCGACCTTGCCAGTGCCCCGGACGGTGTCTGTCATGGACGACGGCGAGCACCTGGCGGCGAAGAGCAGGCTGGACCCAACGAGAATGACGACTGTGGCCAGGAAGGCAGCGGCTGCGACCACCGTTCGAGAGGCGCACGATCAACGGCAATGCACGACCGCGGATGAGCAAGCAGCGACGCTGAATGGCCTGCCATAAGTGGCCTGCCACAAGAGAGCACCAGGCAGAAGCCCGGATGGAGACATGGACCTCATCGTGGCGTGAATCGCATCGAGCACACGGGAGATAGGTCGGCCGTATGGAGCGTGGTCACGTGGTCAGGTGGCCGGATGCAGCAAGCCAGAGCGAGTGAGGACCGCCAGAACCTCACTACGGCTGGGGTCCTCGAGTGGCGTCATGGAGTAGGCCTTGCGGAAGTCGTCCGGGATGTTGGCGGTGTCGCGATCCTCGAAGGCGTAGATGCATAGTCCAGCGATCTCTTCATCCGAGCATGAATAGGCGCGCACGCTGGAGTCGACTACGAACCAATGATTGCGGTGCAGGACGAAGTAGAGGTAGTGCGTCGGTTGCGGCTCCGGCGAGTCGGCAACTCGGCAGGCCTGGAGATCATTGACCCCCGCAACGTGCAGGCCATACGCGGCAATCTCTGAGCAGAAGTCGTGGAAGGACACCGAGCAAGGAAACTCTGACTCGGCCTCGTAGACGGCGCGGGAGAAACGATCAAGCTCGCTCGGGGTAAGGGCCGAAAGCTGAAACTCAGCAACGAGCGCATCAGGAACGTCTGTAAGAAAGCGGCCTGTAGGGAAGTCCAGAAGCCTCAGGCAAATGTCAGAGACTTCGGTCGAGTGCGGAACTGAGTAAACAGGACCAGACCAAGGCAGTATGTGCCACTGCTCGTCCACATGGCAGACCCCGAAGCTATTGCCGGCGTATGGCAAGACCGGAGCGGTGCGACCGATGGCAAGGACGAGGCGACCGTTCATGTACGGTCGGGCGCCAGCATCTTGGAGTTGCGCGGCGAGTCGCTGATACTCATGGCGGTCAAGTGCGCTGGTTCGAGAGAAAGACATTGGGAGCGCTCCAAGACGGCACGGCTGGGCACGACGCAGCCCCCCGAACGTTCGAAAGACCCCCGCACCACAGGTTACACCCCCATCGCGCAGCCCCCCGAACGTGCGTCCCACCCCCGTCGCGCAGCGAGGGCGGATTGTCCGGGCCTCACCCGCGTTCACCCGGGACACGCACCCCACGCCGACAGTACGACCAGCAGGTCTCCGAACCCGACGACGTCGTTCCCGTCGAGATCCTCCGGGCACGTCGCGTCGCACGGACCCCATGCCGCCAGGACGGCGATCAGATCCGCGAAGTCGACGTTGCCGCTGTCGTCGAGGTCGGCCGGGCAGTCGTCGACCTCGTCCGCTCCGATGTCGACGCGGCCGTCGAGCACGCGCGCATCGCCGTCGATGTCGGTCTGTTCGTCAACACCGACGAAACGCGGATCGCCGGCGTTGATGCACGGGGAGCCCGCGAGAAGGTGAATCCGGTCGGGGGCGAGCATCGGGTCGACGGCCAGGTCGTGGGCGCCGGGCAGGGCGAGTCCGCCGTACCCGCCGCCGGCGTTGCCGAAGACGCAGGAGTAGTCGATCGCGATCGGCTCGGCGCTGTAGACGCCGTAGTTTCCGCCGTTGAACGCAACGACGTTGTGGAGGAGCGTGAATTGCTCGTGGAGGTTGCTCACGAAGATGCCGCCGCCGTCGCCGACGCACGAGTTGTCGACGATCGTGTTGCCGATCACATCGGCGCCAAATGTCATGTGAATCCCGCCGCCGGGACCGAGGGACGTGTTCCCGATGATCGCGTTGTCGATCACGAGATCACGGGCGCCGATGTAGATACCGCCGCCGCCGAGTTCCGGATTCTCCTGCATGTTGCCCCGGATCGTGTTGCCCGCGACCGTCGTGTCTCCGTTCACATAGAGACCGCCGCCACGGTTCGTCGCGACGTTGCCCGTGAACGTGTTGCGAAGTACCAGGGCCTCCCCCCGCGCCCGGATGCCGCCGCCGAGGTTCGCCTGGTTGTTCGTCACGATGTTGTCGCAGAAGAGGACGCGATCCTGCACCGATGCGCCACCTCCCTCCTGGCTGACGTCGATGTTGCCGTGAATCCGGTTTCGGATGACCACCGCGTCGTCCCGCGCCGCGATGCCGCCGCCGGTCTGTGTCCCGTAGTTGTCGCGAATGATGTTGTCCGCGATCAGCGCGGCGCCGGCGGCCGCCACGCCGGCCCCGGATTGCCAGGCCGAGTTCCCTTCGATGATGTTGTGCGTGACCCGACTGGTTCCGTCGGCCGCCACGCCCGCCGCGGTATTCGTCGACCCGCCGTTTCGTATCGTGAAGCCGCTGATCTCGCCGGTGGAAAGGGTCACGACCGGACCGATCTGGGCACCGTCGAGAATCGTCGACTCGACGATCGCCGGGTCGAGCGGGTCGACGCTGCGGACAACGATGTCCTTGCCGAGGAAGTCGAGTCTCTCGTCGTAGACGCTCGGGTAGGCCACGATCTCGTCCCCGGGGCTCGTGATGAAGCTGGAGATCGCGTCCTGGATGCGCACGAAGAAGGTGCCGCGCGTGGTGTTCGAGACCGGGAAATACTCGGCGCGGGCCAGGACATGGTCGTTCAGTTTGACGTTCGTGGTGAACTCGCCAAAGGGACCTTGGTCGCCGCCGACGACCCACCGGAAGGGCAGCCCGTCGAAGAGCTCGGACGCCGTCAGCGTGACGAACGGCGCCGTGGCGTAGAAGCGATTGAACCGGCCCGTGCCTGCACGCAGACCGAAGCAGTCCGGTCGCGAAACGTCGAGTTCGGACGTCGTCATCGTGGATTCGATCACCAGGACGGTGGTCGGTGCGCCGGTGACTTCATCGGCCCCGATGTCGATCGCGCAGTCCTGGATACGCTCCTCCCCGTCGACGTCGGCGCCTACGTATGAGGCCAGGTCTCCGACGGGATCCCCGGCGTCGACACAAGGCGAGTCGTTCGCAATGTGCACGTCGAAGATCTGGTAGACATCCCCGGTCTCCGCCAGTTCGGACGCGTCGCCGATGACCGTGATCGTGGTCTGCGTGTTCGCGATGATCCCGAAGCGCAGCGTCTGCTGATCGTCGACGTTGATGATCGCACCCACCAGCGCATCGTCGACGAAGGAAGCCGCGGCGTCCGTGATCGTGGTGGAGAATGACTCGGAATCGAAACTCGCATCGTCCGTCCATGTCCCCGTCGGGCCCGCCAGGAACAGGGGATCGGAAACAACATCGTTCGGCCCGGTCTCGCCGTTCGGTCCGTTGTTGCCGAAGACGCAGTTGTAGTCGATGGATGCGAGCGCGCCGCCGCGTATGGCGTCGCCCGTCGACGGCGAGAAGGCGACGATGTTGCCCGCGACGAGACCGCGATCCGCGCGGATGCCGCTCGGACTGTCGCGGCTGACGTTCGCGACGATCGTGTTGTTCGTGATCGCGCCGAAGTGATCGTCGACGTGGACGCCGCCTCCCTCGCTGCTCCCCCAGTTCGCGACGATCAGGTTCGACCGGATCGCGGCGTTGCCCGTCGCGTAGATCCCTGCCCCCCGGTTTCGGCGGTTGCCGATGATCACGTTCTCACGCACGAGCGAGTTGTGCTCGGCCGTCACGCCGCCCCACGGCCCGTTGCCGGCGATCGTGTTGCGGCTGACGATGGTCCTCGTTCGCGCGGTGACGCCGACGCTCGTGTTGCCGCACACGCGGTTGCCGTCGACGACCACATCGCCGTCCGCGAAAACCGCGGACGTGATGCCGGTGCCGGTGTTCGAGGTGATGACGTTGTCCAGGACCTGCGCGGCACCGGTCGCGTACACCGCGCTGCCATCGTCTGCGAACCCGTTGCGAAGCGTGAAGCCCCGGATGACGCCACGCGACAACGTGACGATCGTCCCCGCCCCGTTGCCGTCGATGATCGTCGTTGCGACCACGCCCGGGTCGTCGGGGTCGGTGCTCCGGACGACGATGTCCTTGCCGAGAAAGTCGACGAGCTCCATGTAGGTGCCGGGCCGGACGACGATCTCGTCGCCGTCGCCCGCCGCGACCACGGCGGTCTGAATGGCCGGATAGTCGTCGGGAACGATGATGACGTCCGCTTCCGCCGGGGTCGAGGCGACGGCCAGCCCCACGATGAGCGTGGTCGTGAGCCCGCCGCGGGCTCGAGGGCCGGAGCGGATGATCTTCATGGGGGGGCTCCCGACGTCCTGACGTCGGTTGTCCAGTGTACCACGACGAGGCCGCGAACCGGACGGGGATTCCCGAACCTGGCCGATTCCGCCAAGACTATGTCCACGCACGCGCAGGATCCCGAACATGGCCACGCACGCGCAGGATCCCGAACATGGCCCCCCACGCGCGGGGGGCCCCAACATGGCAACGCACGCGCTGGATCCCGAACATGGCCACGCACGCGCAGGGATCCCGAACATGGCCACGCACGCGCAGAACACCGAACCTCCTATCACTGCCAGGCCGGTGACCGAGAGGCCCTCCCCGCGAAGACCCCCGACGGCGTCGAGCGCCGCGTGCTGCTGCCGGTCGCTTCGTGCCGATGACGGGCGAGGCGGATCGCGGCTGATCGTCGGCGCCGCGGAAACGGGTCCCGGGCGCGATCAGGAGATCGGCAAAGTCCACCAGGCCGCTTCCGTCCACATCCTCCGGTCCGCCGCCGTTGCCCCCCGCCGCCAGAGCCGTTGCCCCACGCCGCCAGGATCGCCAGGAGGTCTTCGAAATCGACCCTGCCGGTCTCGACGACGTCGCCGGGGCACGGCACGAGGTTCGTGCCGGCGGTGTTGAAGGCGAAGCAGTGCACCGCGAAATCGCGCCGTCCCGACGATCGACGTCGCGGTCAGCAGCACGCGCACGGTGCCCAGCGCACCGCCTGCGCGATCCGGGCCCCCGACTGTGAAGCTCCGATTCAGATCGAGGCCCTGTGAGGAAAGGAAGCGAGATCCAGGCGAGATCCAGGCCACGCACGTGTTTCTGCCAGACTTCGCGTGGTGCACGCGACCCGTGCTACGCTCCGCCGCCGACGTGAGCGCCGCCGCGGCGTTCGGCCCAACTCGTTGACCTGCAGATTCCTCGGGGAGGAAACGATGGCCATCCCGCGCGCCCGGATCGTCGATTCGCACGAGCCGGGCCTGTATCACTGCTTCCGCCGCTGCGTGCGGCGGGTGTTTCTCATGGACGCGGCGTACGATCACCGGCGGGCGTGGATCGAGCGGTGTCTCGAGGACTCGCACTTCACGTCGGTGAAGCTCCGCCTGCAGGCGCTGCGCCACTTCGCGAGATCCCGTGCCCTGCGCGACTCGGCTCCGCGCGGAACGCCTACTCGGCTGAAGGGCACGGCCCCCACGCAGACAGCACGGTCAGGATGTCGCCGAAGTCGATGCGGCCGCTGCCGTCGAGGTCTTCGGCGCAGCGCTGCCCCGTCGGGCACTCGCCCCAGGCGCGGAGGAGCCAGAGGACATCCGCGAAGTCAACGTCGCCGCCTCCATCCAGATCGACGGAGCACGGCGGACCGAAGAAGAGGTTGTCGATGAAGGTGTCGAACGTCGGATCGAAGATGAACGCGGTGTCGAACGGCTCATCGCTCACCAGCCCGAAGAATGCGATCTCCCCTCCGGAGTGGTGGTTGCTGCTCTCGTAGACGAGCTCTCCCTTGCGGAAGAGCCGGAACACGATGCGCCCCGGGTAGTCGACCGCGATCCAGAATTTCGGCTGCGAGAAGACGGTCGTGATCCCGTCCTCGCCGAAACCGCCGCCGTACACGCCGTAGCCGTCCGAGTAGGAGCTTCGCCTCACGATGCTGTCGTTGTGGTCGGGGAACAACAGCCCCAGGTTCTCATACTGGTCGCTGAGGATGGTGAACTCGTCCAGTCCCGTGAAGTCCACCGACGTGAACGCGCCGCCCGCGCTCATCCAGCCGTCGCGATCCTGGAAGAACTCGACGACGCCCCCGGCCCGCGCGGAGAGCGGCGAGCCGGAGGCGGAGCCCGGAATGAGCACGCCGACGGCGGCGCACGCGATGATCGTGATGGTTGCACCGGAGTACATCTGAGTTCCCCGCCCTTCGGTCCGCTGTCCGCCGGCAGGCGGCGCGATCGTCGAACGCAGAGGGCCATGTATCCTACGACACGAACATCCGCCGGACCAAGGGAATCAGTAAGGGAAGTGGCTGTGACCGTACGGATCGGACCCCGGACATTCGTTGGTCCAGAAGCACGCCGGCTCGAGGTAGTGGTACTCGTAGTAGTGAACCATCCAGCACGCCAGGTTCTCCTGATCCGCAGACGCGGCGTTCGCCATATCGTCCATGAACGGGTTGCAACGGGTAGCGAAGCAAACAGGGAATCAACCCCACGCAGAACGTAGCGCGGCGCGGCGCGCCGGCCGGCGTCGCGCGGGGCTCGCCGCTACACCACGAGCACCTCGCCCCCCTCGAGCACCCGGATGTCGCTCGCGGCGGGAGGTCATGACCACGGCGGCGGGCCGACCGTGCCGGCGAAGGGCATGCTCTCCCCCTGCGTCGACAAGGGAAACAACGACGCCGGGGTCTACGGGGGCCCCATCGACTTCGAGGGCAAGGTCATCACCATCCGCAGCACCCGCGGATCCGAGCACACGACGATCGTCCCCCCGAAGGGCGGGAGCGGCCCCCTCGTCCTCGTGACCTCCGGCGAGGGCGTCGACTCGATCCTGGACGGCTTCACGATCGAGGGCGGAAACGCCCAGCGCGGCGGCATGCTCATCTTCAACGCCCAGCCGACGATCCTCAACTGCATCTTCCGGGACAACACGGCGAACCAGGCCGGCGCCGCAGTCGACATCACGAACGGCGCGTCGGACATCATCAACTGCATCTTCATCGACAACCGCATCCTCTCCACGAGCGACGGCGGCGGGCCCTTCGGCGGCCGGGCGGTCCTCATCGACGGCGGCTCACCGCGAATCGCGAACTGCACGTTCCTCCGCAACGACGGCGTCAGCCAGGGGGGGGCCATCCTCATCGAGTCCGGGAGCGCGCCCGTCATCTCCAACAGCCTTCTCTGGAGCGTCTGCGAAAGCCATGTCTGCGAAAACCAGCCAACCCAGGTCCAAACGTCCCACGATAGGGGTAGGCAGGACCGGTTGCCCGGTCCCGCCCCCCTCCGAACCGTGCGTGCGGATCTCCCGCACACGGCTCTCCAGTCGGTTGTTCACCGTCGAGCGGATTGACGGTCCCGAGCATGGGCTGTCGCCAGACTGAATAGCCCCTGCTCGGCGAAGTAGGCATTGGGCCAGCGCTGGTGGTCCGAACCACGGCCGATGCCGCGGCCACGCTGTCGCTTGCGGAGCACGCTCCGCAGACGCATGCGAACCCACTTGTCCATTCGGACGAGTGGGCCCGGACCACTGTGTTTGAAGTACTCATACCAGCCGTGAAGGACTGGATTGAGTCGTGCGATGATCCTCGCCATGCTCTGCCCATTCGTACGCGGCGTGATCCCACGGACCGCATGTTTGAGTTGCTGCTGGCTCTTCTTCCGTGGCCAGCGTTTGGTCCCGCGGAAGAAGTAGCCCAGGAACTCGAAGCCGTCCGTTACCGCATGCGCAATTCGCGTCTTGTCCGGATGAAGCGTGCAAGAAGCTGGCGCTCGTCGCGTGCATGCGCAAGGGTGTGACCGCGTCACGTCAACGACTCCGACCCTCCCCCTGCCCCCTCCCTGGAAGGGAGGGGGTCCTGAAAGACGCAGCCCCCCGAACGTTCGAAGAACCCCCGCACCACGTGTTACACCACCATCGCGCACGGCCCCAAGTGTCCGTCACACCCCCATCGCGCACGGCCCCGAACGTCGTTCACACCCCGATCGCGCACGGCCCCAAACGTCGTTCACACCCCCATCGCGCACGGCCCCACACGTCCCAAACCAAGGCGGCATGGATGCCGCCGGTCGCCGCGCGACTTCTGCAGACCCGGAGGGTCTGCGATAACCAGCCCGACCCAGCCCCAATCGTCCCACGCGCAGGCGGCAGGATGCCGCCGTCGCATTAGCGGGTCGGAACGTCGAAGTCTGAGCTGCAGGATGCAGCGTCGCCGCGCGTGACGGGCAAAGGTGTGAGCACCACGTCACGCCAAGAGGGGCTGCACGACGCAGCCCCCCGAACGTTCGAAAGACCCCCGCACCACAGGTTACACTCCCATCGCGCATAGCCCCGAACGTCCGCCACACCCCCATCGCCACGCGCGGGGCGCCAACCCGATCAGAACAGCAACTGGAACTGCGTCCGAATCACGATCTGCGGCTCGGAGTCCGCCTGGTCGAGGCGGAAGCCGGGCAGGCTGAAGTCCCAGGGCTGATCGATCGCGTCGATGCCGAACGAGATGTCCGACGTCCATTTAAGGTCGTGACCGTCGATGTAGTAGTTCGCCCCGAGGGTCAGCACCGAG
>CAZGVW010000215.1:0-5992 GCA_964529265.1 uncultured Phycisphaeraceae bacterium | reverse complement strand
TCCTCTCGGCCAGGCGACGTTATCCTCGACCCATTTTGTGGCTGCGGCACGACAATCGATGCGGTGGAAACAATCAACCGCGAACAGCACGATCAATCACCACGACGTTGGCTGGGGATTGACATCACGCACCTTGCCATTAATCTTATTAAGTATCGGCTCACACGCTTCGACCCCGCTCCTCACTATGAGGTACGCGGCGAACCCGCTGACGAGGCTGGTGCGGGGCAACTGTTCAAGGACGACGCGTTCCAGTTCCAGTTTTGGGCGTGCGGACTCGTTGGGGCACGGCCCGCCGGGTCTACCGTGACAGCACCGAAAAAGGGAAAGCGTGGAGCGGACAGAGGTATCGATGGGGCACGTTACTTTGTCGACGACAACACCGGACCGAAGGCGATTCTTGTACAGGTGAAGGGCGGTAAGCCGAGCGTGGGTGAGGTGCGCGACTTCCGGGGAACGATTGAGCGCGAAAACGCAGCGATGGGGATATTCATCACCCTCGAAGATCCAACCAAGCCCATGCGCCAGGAAGCCGCAAGCGCTGGCATTTATAACTCACCGATGAATAACAAGCGTGCTGTCGTTCCGCGATTGCAGATCGTGACCATCGCGCAGTTACTCAAAGGCGGCACGCCTCGGCAGCCCTCGGGCGTTCATCTCCCGCCCGGCGCCGACTTTGATCGCACTTTCAAGAAGGCAGAGCGGCACGATGCAAGTGGACTCTTCGCGGGCCCTCACTGAGCGATGTTTGCGCAGGCGAGACCGGCGATGCAGAGCGCGGTGCCCGGCCGAAAGCGCCTACATCCTCATCCTCACACCCCCCTCTTCAACCCCTCCACCCTGTCCACCTTCTCCCACGTGAACAGGTCCCCCTCCGGCTTTCTTCCGAAGTGGCCGTGTCGCGCGGTGGGGCCGTAGATCGGCTTGCGCAGGCGCAGCGATTCGATGATCCCCCGCGGCGTGAGGGCGAACTGGTCGCGGATCGCGGTCTCGATCTTCCGCTCGTCCGCCTTGTTCGTGCCGAACGTGTTCACGTGCACGCTGGTCGGCTCCGCCACGCCGATCGCGTAACTCAACTGGATCTCGCACACGTCCGCCAGGCCCGCGGCGACCACGTTCTTGGCGATGTGCCGCGCCATGTACGCCGCGGAGCGGTCAACCTTCGTCGGGTCCTTCCCGCTGAAGGCGCCGCCGCCGTGCCGGCCCATTCCGCCGTAGGTGTCCACGATGATCTTGCGCCCGGTCAGGCCCACGTCGCCGTGCGGGCCGCCGATCTCGAAGCGGCCCGTCGGGTTCACGTGCGTCTTGATGTCCGGCCGCCACAGGTCGCCCAGCACCGGGCGGATGATGTGCTCCACCACCGCGGCTTTCAGCGATTCCTGCCGCTCATTCCACATCGGCGCGTGCTGCGTCGAAAGCACCACCGTGTCCACGCGCACCGGCTTGCCCGACTGCGCATACTCCAGCGTCACCTGGCTCTTGGCGTCCGGCCGCAGGCCCTCGATCAGGTTCGTCCGCCGCGCCCGCGCCTGCGCCTCCACCAGCCGGTGCGCCAGAAAGATCGGCAGCGGCATGAGCGCGTGGGGATCGATCGGATCCGTCTCGCGGCAGGCGAAGCCGAACATCATCCCCTGGTCGCCCGCGCCGTCGCGATCCACGCCCATCGCGATGTCGCGCGATTGCTGCTTCAGGCTCACGAGCACGGCGCACGTCTCATGATCGAACGCCATCGCCGGCTCGGTGTAGCCGATCTCCTGCACCGTGCGCCGCACGATCTCCGGAATCTCGACGTACGCCTTCGTCGTCACCTCGCCCGCCACCACCGCCATGCCGGTCGAGACCATCACCTCGCACGCCACGCGCGCCATCGGGTCCTCGCTCAGCATCGAATCGAGCACCGCGTCGGAAATCTGATCCGCCACCTTGTCCGGATGGCCCATGGAGACGGATTCGGAAGTGAAGAGGTATGCCATGAACGTGGATGCTCCGGCGCGTGTCTATCGGTGAGAAAAAGCCGCGGTTTCGGCCTCCCGGGCGGGCAAGTCATTATCCCGATCATCCGGATACACGGATGAAAGCCCGCCGGCGAGGGGCACTGTACGTCCCGCCGCCCCGGGCGGCAACGCCCCCGGAAAGCCGCGGAATCCCCCGGAAGCCACGCCGGAAACGCCCCGCAACCCCCGGAAGCCCCGGAATCGCTGTTCCGGGGAGGCCCGGCGCAGCAGAAACCATCGGCCCGCGCCCCGCCCGCCTTGACTCCGCCCCCCGCCGCGGCTCTCCTCACCCCATGCGCATCATCGGCGGCGATCTTCGCCGCAGAACACTCCACACCCCGCCCGACGCCGACCGCACGCGCCCCATGCCCGATCGCGTGCGCGAGGCGCTCTTCAACCTGCTCCGCGGGCACACGGAAGATCAGGCCGTGCTCGACGCCTTCGCCGGCACCGGCGCCGTGGGGCTCGAGGCGCTCAGCCGCGGCGCCGCGCGGTGCGTGTTCGTGGAGCGCGATCGCCAGATCGCGCGCATTCTGCAATCGAACATCGATGATCTGGATGTCGGCGACCGCGCCGAACTCGTACCGGGCGATGCGCTCGGCCCCGCGGCTCTGGCGCGCTGCCCGCGCCCCGTGCACCTGATCTTTTTCGATCCGCCGTACCCGATGCTCGACGACCCGGCGACGCGCCACCGCGTCTTCGGCCAGTTCGCGCGATTCATCTCGCTGCTGGATGACGAAGGCTACGCCGTGTTGCGCACCCGCTGGCCGTT
The DNA here is from genome assembly GCA_964529265.1 of uncultured Phycisphaeraceae bacterium. Classification (GTDB taxonomy): domain Bacteria; phylum Planctomycetota; class Phycisphaerae; order Phycisphaerales; family UBA1924; genus CAZGVW01. The sequence continues at coordinate 3,226 of CAZGVW010000215.1, read as the reverse complement.
TCGCGAACTCCCCGAGAAATCGGCGGGCGCCGCTGCGGCGGGTGGGGTCGGGGGCTACGGCGACATCGATGACGAGGATGGCAAAATCTTCCTCGACCTCGCCGATCTCGACGCCGAAATCGCGCGCCTGCAGGAAGACGGGGACGACGATTCGGACATGGACGACGAAACCCACGCCGCGGCGCCCCCGCCGCCCATCCAGCCCCCGCGCCCGCGCGATATCCCGCTCGAAATCGAAGGCGCGATCGGCCCCGAAACGCACGCCTACGGCAGCATGGCGCTGCACCTCTACATGCGCCAGCGGTGAGCCACCGCTCCCCGAACGCGCCGCCGCGGCGATCCGAGCCCATCGCTTGACCCGAGGCCCCCATGGGGGGACCATGCCCGCCCGCTTTCCCACCCCGGAGAGGTGCCAGAGCGGCTGAATGGGCCGGTCTCGAAAACCGGTATACCCCTTGTGGGTATCGGGAGTTCGAATCTCCCCCTCTCCGCTTTCCGGCGCGCTGCAATTACACGCGTGCGATGCGCGAAGCGATCGTTTCGGCGAGCGCTGCGCCATCTTTCTGATCCAACTTGTTCGGTTTCCACCCGAGTCCGAGGCCGGCGCCGCCTTTGGCGCCGTCATCGAACTTCGGAATGATGTGGAAGTGGACGTGGAAGACGGCCTGGTGCGCGCCGGCGCCGTTGTTCTGGAGGATGTTGAAGGCTTTGGCGCCGGTGGCGGCGAGGACGGCGCGGGCGAGGCGGGGGAGGACGCGGCCGAGGGCGGCGGCGGAGTCGTCGGAGAGTTGGTCGAGGGTGGCGGCCCGCTCCTTGGGGATGACGAGCGTGTGGCCGCGGCTGAGGGGGTTGATATCGAGAAAAGCGAGGACTTTTTCGTCTTCGTAGACGCGGTGGCAGGGGATTTCGCCGGAGATGATGCGATCGAAGATGGTTGGCTCGGGCATGGCGGGGGCAGGATACCGCACTGGGCAGGCACCAGGCACCGGGCACCAGGCACCAGGGAAGAGCGGACGCGACAAAGCCGCGCGGACTGCTGCGCCGTAGAATCGCGCGCATGGATGGTGTGGGAATGGGCATTGGGGGCGCGGAGTTGCGCGAGAAGAACGCGGAATGGCGCGAAAAGGGCGCGCGGGGGCGGATTCGGGCGCTGCCGGCGCTGCTGGTGAACCAGATCGCGGCGGGCGAGGTGGTGGAGCGGCCGGCCTCGGTGGTGAAGGAACTGGTGGACAACGCGCTGGATGCGGGCGCGGGGCGCGTGTTTGTCGAGTTGGAGCAGGGCGGGGTCGAACTGGTGCGGGTTTCGGACGATGGGGGCGGAATTTCGCGCGAAGATCTCGACATGGCCGTTGCGGCGCACGCGACGAGCAAGATTTCGACGGTTGAGGATCTGGATCGCATCGGAACGATGGGTTTTCGCGGCGAGGCGCTGGCTTCGATTGCGGCGGTGTCGCGGCTTTCGATCCGGTCGCGGACGGCGGATGAGCCCGGCGCGTGGCGAATTGACGCTTCCGGCGCCGAAATTGCGCCGGTGCGCCCGGATTCGGGGCCGGTGGGCACAACCGTGAGCGTGCGGAACCTGTTCTTCAATACGCCCGCTCGGCGCAAGTTCTTGCGCGCTCCGGGCACGGAACAGAGCCATTGTGTCGAAATTGTGCGCTCGCTCGCGATGGCGCACCCGCGGATCGGGTTTCGTGTGACGGCGGACGGGCGGAGCCTGGTCGATCTGGCGCCCGGGCACTCGCCGCGGGAGCGGGTTGAGGCGGTTCTGGGCGCGGAATTGGGCGACAAACTGCTGGAAGTATCGGCGGATGTGTTCGACGATGCGCGCGGACTCACGCTGTGGGGCGTGGTGGGGCTGCCGGAGCTGGCGCGGCCGACGGCGAAGGCGCAGCGATTGTTCGTGAATGGGCGTCCGGTGCGCGATCAGACGGTGATGCACGCGCTGCAGGAGGCGTATCGGGGGCTGATTGATCCGCGGCGGAAGCCGACAGCCGCGATCATGATCGCGATGTCGCCCACGGCGGTGGACGTGAACGTGCACCCGGCGAAGGCGGAAGTGCGTTTTCGTGACGCTTCGCTGGTGCACAGCGTTGTTTTGCGGGCGGTGCGCGAGGCGCTGCGGGCGGCGGACCTGACGCCGGGGTGGGAGTGGGGCGCCCCTGGAAGCGCCCCCGGAACAGAGATGCGCGCGGAATTCGGCGCCGGGCGCGCTCCGGGACAGGAAACGGAAGCAAAGGGCGCGAATTTTTCGCGCGCAGGCGGATTTGCGGAGACGTTCCAGCGGCCTTCGCTGGCGACGCCGGGGGGAGCGCCATTTGATTACGAGGCGCTGCGCCGCGCGGTGGAGGCGGAGCGGGCGCGGGAGGCGGCGACGCCGGGGCCGATTCTGCATGCGAGGCAGGCGGAGCGGGTGCTGCAGGTGCACAACAGTTACCTGGTGACGCAGGACGAGCAGGGGGTGGTGATCATCGATCAGCACGCGCTGCACGAGCGGGTGATGTTCGAGCAGATCATGTCGCGGCTGGGCGGTGGGACGCTGGAGAGCCAGCGGATGCTGACGCCGGCGGTGGTGAGCGCGCAGGCGCACCGATTGGCGCTGCTGGAGGGGCTGCGGCCGCTCCTGGCGCGGCTGGGGGTGGAGGCGGAGGCGATCGGGCCGGGGGCGGCGGCGGTTCACGCGTTTCCGACGTTTCTGTTCGAGCGGAGGGTCGATCCGGCGGAGTTTCTGGGGGAGTTGCTGGAGCGGGCGGAGCAGGATGATCTTCCGGCAGGCGAGGAGGAGGCGCTGCACGCGGTGGTGGACATGATGGCGTGCAAGGCGGCGGTGAAGGCTGGCGACAGGCTGAGCGAAGAGGAGTTGTCGGAGTTGCTGGAGATGCGGGAGCGGTTTGAGCGCTCGAGCAGCTGCCCGCATGGGAGGCCGACGACGATCAGGCTGACGTTGCGGGATCTGGAGAAGAGGTTTGGGCGGGGGTGAGGGGAGAGAGTGGTCGCCGGGTGGGCGCGGGCGCTCGTTCGCCCCGCCGGGGCGATTCGGGTTCGGGGCTGGTTCCGGGGGCTGAAGCCCCCCGGAACCCCGGCACCGAGCCCCGAGGAGGCGCGCAAGGCGCGTCTCGCCGACGCGTTGCGCGAGAACCTGAAGCGACGCAAGGCCCAGGCGCGGGAGCGGCGCGAGGACGACCCCACGACGGATACCAAGCCTCGGTAGGGCGACCGCGCCGGA
>CAZGVW010000214.1:0-6276 GCA_964529265.1 uncultured Phycisphaeraceae bacterium | reverse complement strand
GTGTAGAAGAGCATGTGAGCGCCGGTAATAGCCATGGCCGCCCTCCGTGAGTCCGGTCCATGATAGTCACACAGCGCCGCCCTGGAGTCCTGAGACTGCGGAGGTCGTGATGCGGGACAACTCGTGGACTGACCCCTGACGATCCTCGCCGGCCTGCTCGCCGTGCCGGCCATGCAGGCCCAGCTCCGCATGCTGATGCCCGACGAGATGAACGCCCGTCTCGCCGGGGCCGCCGTCGACGCCGCGTCCCGCGGACCGGTCACGCCCATTCCGCTCACCGCGGCCGGCAATCGCACCGTCGGCGTGATCTACGACCGGTTTCTGCAGGGCGCCGCGGCCGCGCGCGCGCAGGCGGCCGCAGGCAGCACCGTCACGCCGGACGCGATTGCGTCACACCCCGTCTGGCAGGGGCGTCTCACCGTCGTCGTGGCGTATCCCATGAGCTGCGACGGCAAGCCGAATCAGCCGCTGGCGATTCGATTCGGCGGCGGCATGGGCCCGGTGCCGCCGACGCTCGAGGGCGAGGCGATTCGCGGCCGCGACGCCGCAGGGCTGCTCCCCGGCGTCACGCTGCCCGACGAGGCGCTCGTCGCGGCGTTCCGCAACGCCTTCCCACGCCAGTTGCAGGCCGATCCGCCGCAACTCCGCGCGGCCCGCTTTGCTGATGCCCTGGTCCCGCAGGCGTTGGTCGCTCCGATAGGGATCCGGGTCGATCCCAGCCGCTCGCGCCCGAGCGGGCACCGACTTCCTTGATCGCCCGGCGCGGGCGCGCTAGTCTGCGCTGTGTCACAGGAGGGGCACCGGGAACCGGACAGGCTGTTCGTGTTCGATTCCGAGTCGCCGACTTCGGGATGACGAGCGTGGATGACCTCAGGGCGCGTCACAACGCAGTGAGTGTTGTCTTCGGCGGACGATGGATGCACCGGGCATCATTCCCGCCCCCTACCACGAGGTTCAACGCAGAGGAGTGTCCGATGACGATGAGAGTGATTGGCCTGGCGATCCTGCTCGGTGGGGTTCCGGGTCTCGCCTTCGCACAGGAGCCGTCCGCCGTTCATGCCGTTCGCGCGATGAAGGTCCTCTCGCAGCCGGAGGCGTCAGCGACGGCGCTTGGTGACGTCCACACCGGTGAGATCCTCGAAGTGCTGGACAGCCGCGGCGGGTGGTATATGGTCAAGCCGCCGCTGGGATCCGATCGGACGTGGCGAACCGGATGGGTCGAGCGGAGCGCGGTGCGAGGGCTGCCCGCGGATCTGACGCGGACGACGTTGCGGGAGGCCGCGCGTCAGGAAGGGGCGCCCGCGGCTCAGCAGTCAGCGACCAAGGCCGTGCTCTCGAGCGCCGACGAACGTGCGATCCGCAAGAGGGCGTTGACGATGGGACTGATTGGCGTCGGGACCGCGGTGACCGGCATCATCGTGCATCAGAAAGGCGATGATGGGCTCAATCTTCCCGGCTCGTCAACAACCCAGGAAACGGTCGGGTTTGCGCTCATCGGGTTGGGAACCTACTGGGCCGTGATGGGACTCTGGCGGGCTTTGAGATAGCCCGCCTTTCATCTCACCGGCACCAGCACAATCCGGACCTTGATCGCCCGGCCATCCTGCAGGTCGATGGCCCGCCGGCTCCCGCGGGACACTCCAGATCGCCTGCCCGTCATGCGCTTGCGAAAACATCGTTGTCCTTCGATCACGCCTGACGGCCGACCAAGACCCCGACACCTGCTGACGATGACGCTCAGCCGGCCGAGTATGACGCCAGGCGGCTGGCAGACTGCACATGATTCGGGGGCGGCGGTGCCGAGGGGCCCATTCGCGATGGCCGTCGGCGAGCGCGAGCGGGCATCGATCCGGGGAGATGATCGGAAGCGTGTCTCAGTCCCTGATGGCGCCGTCTTCCCCTGTGACACAGCTATCACAACATCGCGACGCCGTCAGGCTTCCGCTGCTGCAGCGGGGTTGGTCCATCCCCTGAATTGCTATTGCTTGGTCTGGATCTGAAGCGGTACGTCAGGGAACGACCGTTTTGAGTTCTTCACTCTGAGGAAGAAGCGCCCGACGGCCCGCTCTTTGAATCCGAAAGAGATCCGTTCTGGCATCATGCATATGGCAGTGGGAACGGACGGAATCTCCATGCCCTGTGAGTTCAGCAATACGAGACCCTCGGAAGTATCTCCTTTGAGGTCATAACGAACCTCGAGGAACTCGATCACTTGCTCGCCGGTCGTGAACAAATAATCGACGCCGGATGTTGTCCTTCGCATGATGACGGTTGCGAGCAATGCGGCGCAGACCTCTTTCGGACTGACAAAACGTAGCGTCAATGTAAGAACGGCATTTCCGGCTGTGATTTGTCGGTCATGGACGATCAGGCGTTCCGTGATCTCTCCCCCGACCTGTCCTCGAGCCGAAAGGGTCCCCGTGACCGCCAAGACGGCCAGAGTGGCAATTGTCGCGAGTGATTTCATCATTGAGCACTCCTACACGCGCGAGCGCCACCCACCCGGCCAGCACGGCCGGGAGCGGGGGGCCGAGGCTGACGTGACCGATTTCCTCAATAGAACATCCAGTTGACGGTGACCTTGAACAGCGTGTGAGTGGAGGCGTCCGGCGGCCGAACGAACATGGCCCCGCCCTCGACCGACCAGTGGCGCGCGAACTCGTAGCCGCCGCTCACGGTCAGGCCGAGGCCGGCGTCATCCGATTCGATCGTGCTGGAGTCGAAATCCACATCGGCGATGATGCCGCCGCCGACCGACCCCCGGACGAACGCGCTGCGCGATGTCGGTCGCAGCATGTACGTGACGCCGACGCCCGTGACGCCGACGACGTTCGCGTTGGCGTCGGCGCTGCCGATCCAGCCGACCTGGTTGTTGTAGTAGATGAGGACCTGACTCGTCGGGGCGTATCCGATGGAAAAGTCAGTGACGATCGCGGACGTGTAGTTCGGACCGAGGAACGATGGTTCCCGGTACCACGCCCCGCCTCCACCCAGGCCGATGATGAAGCCCTTGCGACTCGCCGGTCTCTGCGCCTGGGTCGACGGAGGCGCCGGCGGGGGTGCCGTGATCACCTCGGCGCTGACGACTTCAACGTTCGCGCCGTTGATCCAGCCGGCCATCCAGGTCCCACCCGCCCGTGGGCGGACCAGGTACCAGCCATTGCGCTCATCCAGCACTTCCAGCAGCTCGCCCGGGTTCACGGTGGCGACGACGGCGGCCGCGCCTTGAGGGTCGGCCAGCACCGCCGCCGCGCGCAGCACGCGGACGGCTGAGGGCGTTTGACTCGTGGCGACCGCCGGGAACGCCAGCAGGAACGTGGCTGCGAGCAGGACGCAGCCGGCCGGGCAAACAACGCCCCTCCGGGGGAGAGACCGTGACGAGGGCATCGAGACTCCTGAAAGTGAGATGAACGCGAATATTGATAGACCGGGTCGTGACCAGCCGCGGGGCGTATCTTCGCCGTCTTTCCCGCTGGTCTTCTCCTGGTTCTCCCGGGTGAACCAGTCAGAGCCGGTCGCGGTGCCGGACGGCGAAGTGGGTGAGGGAGTGATTTCCGCGGATGCCGAGCTTCCGGCAGATGCTCGATCGGTGGGCGTCCACCGTCTTCGGCGCAATGCCCAGGTCGGCTGCCACTTCCTTGCTCCGTTTGCCCGCGGCGATCAGCTTCAGGATGACCCGCTCGTGCGGAGTGAGCTGGTCGAGTCCGGGGAGCTGCCGGGAGAACCGCTCGACCTGGTGGGTTCGGGCGACGAGGTGCGAGGTCATGACGGGGCTGTTGAAATGCTGTCCGCGGACCACGGCGTGGACGCATCGAAGGACCTCTTCGGCCGTGCAGTCCTTGAGAAGGTAGCCCTTGACGCCCCACTCGAGCGACTGGTGGAAGATGTCCGCGTCGGCTTCGATGGTCAGGAAAATGATCTCCACGGGAAGACGGTCGGCGCGCACCTGCCGGACGACCGCGCACCCGTCGAGTTCCGGAAGGCCGATGTCGAGGATGGCGACATCAGGCGCGAGCGATCGGATGTGTTCGAGCGCCGTTCGGCCGTCGCCGCTCTCGCCGACGAGGACAATGGCCGGGTCCTGTCCGAGCGCGCGGCGGAGCCCGTCGCGAAAGAACGGGTGATCCTCGGCGATCACGACTCGGATGGGCTCATCCACGGTCGGGCTCCGCCGGCAGCGTGACGTGAATCTCAGTGCCCTTGCCCGGCACGGTCCTCACGGTTGACGAACCGCCGAGCGCGAGCGCCCGTTCGCGGATGCTCATCAGGCCGAGGCCCCCCCCAGCCGGCGCCGCGGCAGCGGGCCCGGGACGGAATCCGCTGCCGTCGTCCCGGATGACGATGTCGATGGTCGACCCGGCCAGTCTGACCGCGATCGATGCATGGGAGGCGCCCGAATGCCTGACGATGTTGTTCACCCCTTCCTGCACGATGCGATAGACATTGATCGCGTCGTCGGCGCGGACGCCGCGATCGACGTCTTCGATATCGACGTCGAACGCGATCGGCCAGGTGGCGCTCACCCGCCGCAGCATGGCCTCGATCGTCTTCGACAACCCGATCTTGTCGAGCTGGTACGGCCGCAGGGCGTGGGCGATTTCCTTCAGGCCGCCGAACGACTCGGTGGCGATCGACGCGATCGAGTCGAGGACCTCGCGCACTGCCGGCTCGCTGGTCTGCTCCCTGAACGACCGGGCCCGGGTCTTGATCATGAACAGATCCTGACCGAGCGAGTCGTGGAGCTCATTCGAGATCCGCCGGCGTTCCTGTTCCTGCGTCTCGAGCAGGCGGCGGGCGAACGTGCGCTGGTGCGCCTGCTCCCGCTGCAGCCGATCGATCCGGCGGCGCACACCGGCGGCGATGGTGGCGAGGAGGAGGCACGCGGCCAGGGCCATGAACCAGGTCCGACGCCAGACGGGGGCACGCACGACGACGCGCACCGACGCGCCCATCGGGTTCCAATCGCCGCCGATCGTCGCGGCGGTGACCTCGAAACGATATTGCCCGGCGGGCATGCGATGGTAGGTCGCCTGACGGCCGGTGCCGGCATTGACCCAATCGTCCTCCAGGCCGACGAGCCGGTAGCGGAAGGTCGTCTGTTCAGGCCGCACGAACGTCGGCGCCGTGTACCGCACCTCGAGCATCGTGCGATCCGACGGCACGTCGATGACCGCGCCTGACGACACGGTCTCACCAGCCAGCCGAACTTCCTCGATCAGCACGGGCGGCGCATGGAGATTGGCGCGCACAGCCGCCGGATCGACGACCGCCACCCCGCCCTGCGTCGGGAACCAGAGCGTGCCATCAGGCATGCGGAGGCCCGAGGGCTGGCGGCCGCCGTTGCACTCGAGCGTCGTCATGCCGTCCCGGATGCCGAACACCGTCGAGCGAACGGAGGCTCGGGTGCCGCCGGCGACCTCGTTCAGCTCCGCGCGGCTCAGCCGATAGATGCCCCTGTTGCTACCGAGCCAGAAATGGCCCAACCCGTCGTCCAGGATCTGGAAGGCGCCGTTGTCGTACAGGCCATTCGCCGTGGAGTACCTCGTCAAGTGCCCACGCTCGAGGCGATAGAACCCGCCGTCGTAGGTGCCGATCCAGAGCACGCCGTCGGCGTCCTCGTGGAAGGCCCGCACCTGGTTGCCGATGAACCCCTCAGCGGCCGCAAACGCAACGAAGCCGCTGTCGTGAAACCGCGCGAGGCCGCGGTGGGTGCCGACCCACACGATGCCGCTGCGGTCTTCGAACAGCGCGGTCACGCGGTCGTGCGGAAGGCCGTCGGCCCTCGTGAAGGTGACGAACTCGCCGCCGGTGTCCCGAACGAGGCCACTGTCGGTGCCGAACCAGAACGCGCCCGACGAGTCCTCGAGCATCGCCCAAACATTCCCGGCGAGAAGTCGCGAAGGATCCGGGTATCGATGAATGCGGTCCCGGTCCAGGTAGCCCAGTCCGAAGGTGGTGCCGATGAGGAGCCGACCCGCCGAGTCTTCCAGCAGCGACGTGATACGGCCGCTCGGCAGGCCGTCGCCTTCGCGATACGTCCTCACTCTGCCGCGCGAAAGCCGATTGAGTCCGTCGCCCCATGTCCCGATCCAGATGTCGCCGGCGCGGTCTCGCAGAAGTGCATAGACGTTGTTGGAGGACAGCCCGTCGTTCTCGGTGACGGCCGTAATCACCGTCTCGCGGACCCGGTACAGTCCGGCGAGCGCTCCGATCCAGAGCGACCCCTCGCGATCCTCGAACATCGTGAACGCGTTGCGCAGCCGCGGCTCATCCTCG
>CAZGVW010000213.1:0-13702 GCA_964529265.1 uncultured Phycisphaeraceae bacterium | reverse complement strand
GTGTATCAGCCGGTCGTCCCGGGAGGGGCGTACTACGAGATCGGCATGCGCCAGTTCCAGCAGTCGCTCGGTCTCGTCGATCCCGACACCGGCACGCCATTGATGACGACCGTGTGGGGATATGGCACCGCGACGCAGGCTCCAACCTACCCGGGACGCACGATCGTGGCGCGCAAGGACCTGCCGGTCCTGGTGCGCTGGAGCAACGAGCTGATCGATGGATCAGGAACGCCGCGGCCGCATCTGCTGCCGATCGACACCAGCGTGCACTGGGCGATGCCGGCCGGCTATCCGTCCAGCGGCGTGCCGGTCGTGACGCACCTGCATGGCGGTCACAATCGGAGCTCGAGCGATGGGCTGCCGGACGCCTGGTTCACGCCCTACCTCTCGCAGGTCGGTCGTCTTTTCAATCCGGTGTACGAGTACCTGAACGATCAGGAAGCCGCCACGCTCTGGTACCACGATCACGCGCTCGGGATCACGCGCCTCAACGTGTACGCGGGACTCGCCGGTTTCTACATCCTTCGCGACGACAACGAGGATGCCCTCGCCGCCGCCGGCCATCTGCCGCAGTGGCCGTACGAGGTGCCGATCGTTATCCAAGATCGGATGTTCACCGGGAGCGGACAGTTGTTCTATCCGTCGGAGTCCGAAGAGCACGGTGCTCCATCGCCGTCCGTTCTGCCGGAGTTCTTCGGCGACGTGATTCTCGTCAACGGCCAGGCCTGGCCTGTGCTCGAGGTCGAGCCGCGGCCGTACCGGCTCCGTCTGCTGAACGGATCGGATTCGCGCTTCTACAACCTCTTTCTGTCACACGCGCTGCCCATCCACCAGATCGGCAGCGATACCGGTCTGCTCAACGCACCCGTCGCGATGAGCCAGCTGCTGCTCGGGCCTGGCGAGCGGGCCGATGTCGTGATCGATTTTTCCGATGCCGCGGGGCAGTTCGTCATCGTCCAGAACAACGCGCGCGAGCCGTTCCCGAAGGGCAAGCCGCCGGATCGCCGGGCGGTCGGACGCATTCTCGCGTTCAACGTGAATCGCCCACTCGATTCCACGCGACCGGTCACCACGCTGCCGTCCGACCTGCGGCCAGTGCACGGCGCGATCGCGCCGCTGGTACAGACCGGGCCGACGCGCTATCTCTTGTTGTTCGAAGGCGAAGATGCATACGGGCGGTTGCAGCCGCTGCTCGGCACGGTGGCCGCCGGTGCGCTGGGATGGATGGACCCGATGACCGAGCTGGTGCAGCACAACGACGTGGAAGTGTGGGAGGTCTACAACGCCACCGAGGACGCGCACCCGATCCATCTGCACGAAGTGTCATTTCAGGTGCTCGGCCGGCAGCGCTTCACCGCGCATCAGGATGAGGCGTCGGGACGGCTGTCAGACGTGCGCCTCATCGGCCAGCCGCATCCGCCGGAGCCGAACGAAACGGGATGGAAGGACACGGTGCTGATGTACCCGCGAGAGGTGACGCGCATCATCGCGAAGTTCGATCTCGCGGGCGAGTACGTCTGGCACTGCCACATCCTCTCGCACGAGGATCACGAGATGATGCGTCCCTACATGATCAGCTGAGCGGTCTTACTGCCTTTTCAGCCCCGCCGTCCAGTTCACGGTCACGGGATTGGCGGCGCGACTGAGGGGTCGGTCCGGTCCGGAGGAACGAGCAGGAATCGTTCGGCTGTTCGCCGATGGCGGCTCCTTGGCTCGGCGTAGCCCCTGGCGATGCTGAGCCACTCGGCTGACTCCTTCGGGCTGCAGTCTCCCTGGATATGCGCGAAACTGATTCGGGACAGACATGAACGTGTGGGGCGTGGCGGCAATGGTTCTGCTGGGCGCTTCTCTCGGGGTGCCAGGTGCGCAGGAGAAGGTACCGGCCCTCGCGCTGGCACAAGCGGAGACGCGATGGCTGACGCGACAACCGCAGGCCTACGAGTTCAAGATCTCCGTGATGGGTGCGTGGGCACGAAGCGGTGCGGCGTTTCGGGTCATCGAAGGCAAGGCTCAGCCACCCCGGGATTCAAGCAGGGCGTTGCAGTCGCTCCACGAAACCCATGGCACCGTGGAAAAACTGTTCGCGGTGATTCGCCGAACGCTGGCCACCGGCGACAGCCGGGTCTCCGTGCGGTACGACCGCGAATACGGATACCCGATCTGGGCGGACCTCGACCCCCATCGGAACGTTATTGACGACGAGCGGTTTTTCCGCGTCACCGGGTTCCGCAGCCTGGACGGCGTGGTGGCGGTAGGGCAGGGTGCTTCCGATCGCTCGAAATCGCCGATCCTTGATCCATCCGCGGGCGGATTCACCGTGCGCCGATTGTCTGGTCCGGTCGCGATCGACGGCCGCACGTGGCTCGCCGTCGAGCCGACCTTCGGCACGCAGACCCTCCGCGCGCGCAACGGGGAGTTCACGCTCTCGCCCACCGACGCAACCGACGAGGGCGATGTCGGACGCTTCCGCCTGGCGTTCGTCGAGCGCGGCAGCAAGCCGGTCACGCTGACCGCCGACCCCGTGTCCTACGCGTACATGACCGACGACTCGCGCTGGATCGTCTTCGAGCCGGTCGAGGTGATTGATATCAGAGCCTGGCGTCGGTACAGCCTGGGCAAAGTGTTCGGCATCTCGCCGTACGTGGTTCCCATCGCGATCTCGGCGGATGGCCGACGATTGGTCATCCGGCGCAGCGTCTGTCCGTTCGACTGCCGCGACTTCCCGGACGAGTTCTACGAAATCGGGTTTCCCGCCGCACGCGAGTAGCGGGCGTGGCTGTCATGGGAGCGGTCGCTGACCCGTCCAGATACGCCGGAACGCCTACCGACTGACATCGGCTTGCAGACGATGGCGGCCCGCGAGATCATCAGCAGCCGCGTTTGCTGAAGTGGCAGTTCGCCAGGCTGGTCAGGAAGAAAGGACGGGCCACGTGCAGTTTGGTCAAGGTTATGTGGTCGGTTGGGGCACTCTGGCGCTCATCAACGCCGGCCTCGCTCAGTCGAAGGGCCGAAGTCGCATGGCGTGGTTCCTGGCGTCTCTTCTCCTTGGTCCGATTGCAACATTCATAATCGTTGTCATTGACACTCCAGCACCGAAGCCGGCCAAGTGATCGACACGGACGTCGGTTCGCAACTCGGTTCGATTCGAACCGAGTTGCTCAGTCACTCTCAGGGCTGAGCAGCCAAAGCGTTTACGGCTTCTTGCCAACAGATGATCTCGAAAGCGGAACAGGTCGCTAGTCGCTGCCTTCGATCGGTCGTCGCAGACCTGTCGGTTGGCGAGCGGATCGCAGAATCGGCGGAGTTCGCTGAGGTCCAGAGCGCGCTCGAGCGGCGTCGGCGCCACGCCCAGCAGACGCGGCGCTTTCTCCACGATCTCGGTATGCGGCGGCAGGTCGAGGTACTCGCCGAAGTACAGATCGCGGCCGATGAGCTGCCGCCGGCCTTGCGGATCCGCTCTCGCGGCACTGACACGAACGTGGGCTCGAGATCGGCAGCCCGTGCCAGCGCCTCGACAAAACTGCGCTCCGTCGTGCGCTCGAGGAACGTGACCATCGCCAGAAAGGCGATGCGCTTGTTGCCGTCGATGTACGGACGCCGGATTCGTCACCGTTCTCTTGTCGCCACGACCGGCCCCGCGTAATCTAGGTGCCGCGCGGTTGTTCATGCGTCTTGTCAGAGCTCTCATTGTCGTGCTGATTGGCGTGACCGTTTCCGGCATTCCGGAGCTCGCCGCCGAGCAAGGACGTGGCCGCGGCGGCGGCATCGGTCCGCCTCGCGGCGGCACGGGCGGGCGGCGCGGCGCGCCAGCGGGTGGTCGCGCGGCCGCGATGGCAAGCGCCGCGGCCGGACGCATCGAGACGCGCAGCTACCTGTTCTCCGATACCAACGAGGAACTCGAGTACGCCGTGTTCGTCTCGACCAAAGTCAACCGGGACAAGAAGAGCCCGTTGCTCATCGCGCTGCACGGTCTCGGCGTGCCACCCACCGCGTGGCTGCGGCTGATCGCCGATGCCGCCCAGAACGCCGGCTACATCGTCGCCGCTCCGACCGGCTACAACCTTCAGGGGTGGTATGGCGCCAATGGGCCGAGTTCCGGCCGTGGGTCGCCGGCGAATCTCGGCGAGCTCAGCGAGAAGGATGTCTTGAATGTCCTGGAGCTGATGCGAAAGGAATTCAACGTCGACGAGCGACGGATCTACCTGGCGGGTCAGTCAATGGGCGGCGCCGGCGCGCTGTTCCTTGGCGTCAAGCATCGCGACATCTGGGCGGCGGTCGCGGCCTCGGCGCCTGCAGTCAGGACGCGATGGCAGACACCCGCCGATCTGGAGCCGGCCCGCTCCCTGCCGTTCATGCTCATCCACGGCGATCAGGATCGTGCGGTGCCCGTTGAACAGACCCGCGAGTGGGTGGCGAAGATGAACGAACTGAAGATGACGCACGAGTACCATGAGATTCGCGGTGCCGGACACGGCGACGCGATCGTCCAGGGCGCGCGGCGCATGTTCGCGTTCTTCAACAAGCACCTGAAGACGCCTTAACCCCGCGCCTGCCTGCCGCTGCCGAACCGAGGTCCGTCGGTGCCGCATTGTGTCCGGCGGTCCGCTGGCGTGTTCCTCATCGGCCTCCTCCTCCTGGCGATCACGGCGGCCGCAGGTCCGCTGTTCTCCCAGGCCCAGCAATTCAACGCGCGCACCGAGGTCGTCCTTGTCGATGCTTGACACTCACGCCAGTCGTGGCAGAATCCTCGCCGGGAGCACTGCCATGGAACGCAAGGGTGTATTCATCAGCCACGCGCACGAAGACCGCGACCTGGCGGCGTCGCTGGCAAAACTGCTGGAAGCTGCACTCGAGCTGGACCCGGCCGATATCACCTGCACGAGCGACGCAAACTACGGTTTGGACGCCGGCGGTGAGCTCCGCGAGCAGATCACCGGACGGCTGAGTTCGGCGCGAGCCTTCTTCCTGCTGGCGACACCGAGCTCGCGCGGGCGGGAGTGGGTGCAGTACGAGTGCGCCGCAATCGCCGACGAGGTGTGGGACCGTGAGCTGCAGTTCTATATTGTCACGCCCGTACGCGCGCGCGACGAGGTCGTGCCGGCTCCGTACGCCGGTCACGTGATCGTCACGCTGTGCGATGCAGAGGACGTTTATGCGTTTGTCAAGGAGGTGCGACCGAAGTTCGGGCTGTCGGGCCGCCCCTTCGCGAGCTTCGTCGCGCCGATGATGAATTTGATCGATCGTTCCGCGCGCGTCGAATTGGCGCACCAGCGCACCGCCCACGAGAACGAGCTGACCCGCTCCGGTCGACACCGCCGGATGGCAATTGCCATGGCGGCGGGATGTGCCGTACTGGTCGCAGCGGTCGGCGTGACGGCTGCGTGGGCACTCGGGATCCGGAGCGAATCCGCAAAACAGCGCACAGCCAGCGAGCAACAGATCAGCGCACAATTGCGTGACGCCCAGCTGGCGAGCGACCAGGCGTTCAAGCAGTTCTCGTTTTCGGGCCTGGTGCACGACAGCCGCGACCGGAGGGTGCGGTGCTCCGAGGTCGAGGCGTACGTGCAGGATCTCGCCAGCGGAGGCGAGCGCAAGGTGCCGAAATCCTGCGACGGCAGCGGCACCTTCGCCTTCTCGGCGCCGGAGCTCCAGAACGACGCGCGAATCCCGATCCGCTTACGAGTCCACATCGGCCAGGAAAAGCCATACGAATTCGTGGTCCGGCTTGCCGAGGCGCAGCTGGCGTTTCACGTGGCTGGACACCAATGACGTTACGGACCCTCTGCACGATCGTGTTGACGTTTGTCGTCGCCGTGCACGCGATGCAGGCGGAGGCGCAGGCGCAGGCGCAGACCTGCGACGGACGGACAGATCAGCGACTGGATCAGGAAAGCTATGTCGCGCTGACGGATCGCGTCTACGTATATGCGCCCGACATCCAGAGTCTCGGCACCTCTGGCGGATGGCGTCCGTTCGAGCTACGTGTCCTCGTCAGTGCGTACAGGCCACCATTGCTGCTGCCGAAAGGCTTTCTCAAGCAGACCGATCTGCAGACCCTGCTGGCAACCCGTCCCGACATCAAGGTGTCAGTGCTGTCGGTCGCCGGCTATGACCCAAAGGCCGGAAAGGGGCCGTCGGTCAACGCGGTGCTCACTGCAAATGACGGTGAGCGGCCGCGCACGGTTACGATTCGAATCGCTCGCGTCGTGCCTGTCAGCAACGGCACCGATCATCTCTTCCTGGTCTGCACCCGGAGCGGCTGAACCGCGACCGCGCGTCACGGAAGACGCGCGGGCATCAACGCTCTCAACGCCAGCAACGTCCTCCTGAACCTGGTTACGACGACCTCGTCTCGAGCGATATCCCGACGCTCATTCTCGACCACGGCCTCGATCACCTGACGCCGCCCCGAGTTCGGCTATCGGGTTGCGAGCCGACTGAGCCGCGCTCGAGTGATCGACCTGCCGGAGCGGTTCCGCGCGACGCTGTCGGGCATCTTCGGCGCCGCAGCGCTCGTGCTGTCAGCCGTGGGGCTCTGCCGACTGTGCGTCCGCCGCGTCGCCGATCGTCGTCGTGAGATTGCGGTGAGGGTGGCGCTTGGCGCGCGGCCGGGCGACGTCCGCGGCCTGGTGCCGGGCGATGCCTGGCGGACGGATCGGGCTCACCGTCGGCGTGCCCGCGGCGGTCGCCGCAGCACAAGTGGCACAATCGATGCTCGCGGGCGTGACACTGGCCACGCCGCGGCTGTTCCTCGTCGCCACGGTGGCGCTGGCGCTGGCCGCCCTAGTGGCGATGATCCACCCGATGCGGCGCCTCGCGGCGATCGATCCGATCATGGTGCTGAAGGAGTGACTCGCCGCGACATCCGCCTCGCCCAGGTTGCGCCCGCCATGCTGGCGGGGTGGCTCGCCTTCCTCGCGTTGGACTTCCTCGCTCACGCGGTGGTCCTCGCCGGCTGGTGGCGCGCGAGCGAGTCGTACTGGCTGCCCCCGATGGAGTTGTTCAAGAGGATTCCGTTCGGCTACGGCGCATTCGCACTCCTGGTAGGGACGATGACGTGGCTGCTCGTTCGACTGCGTGGCCCGCAGCCGCGCATGGCTGAGGCCCTGAGATTCGGCGGCTTCGCAGGGCTCGTCGCAGGCGCCGGGTCGGCGATGGGCGCCTACTCAATCCTCTCGATGCCCCCGTCCTCACTGGTCGTGTGGACGCTCTCCACAACGGTCGAGTCCATTGGCGCCGCCGCAGCGGCGGCGTGGACACTGCGCGCGCCACGGCCGTGGCGCCGGGTTCTGCTGGTCCTCGTCATGACCGTGGTCGTGTTCGCGATCGGCGTGGTGCTGCAGAATCTGCTCTTCCCGACTCCCGCCGCACGACGGATCTGATGGCGACGCGGGCTCGAACGCTCGACGCCGTCGGCTGCGCCACTACTGGGTGCGAGCCTTTCTCACGCGGCGTTGCGCCGCCGCGGTTGGCGGGAACAGCCGCTTCGGGACTCCTGTCAGCGCCGCCACGACGATCACGAAACCGAGGACGAAGAGCGCGAGCGTTGTCACTGAAGAAGACCACGAGCGTGTCGTCGTCGAGCTTGCGTTCCCGCAGCGTCGTCATGACGCGCCCTTGTGCCGTCGTCCATCGCCGCGAGCTTCGCGGCATACGTGCGCCGCCGTTCGGCGGCGATGTGGGTGAATCGCGCGAGGTACTTGTCCGTCGCGTGCATTGGCGTGTGCACGGCGTTATAGGCGAGCGCGGTTTCTCCTCCGCGCGCGCCTTTCTTGTCTACTCGGCCCGCAGGGCCCGGATCGGATCGACCCGGGCGGCGCGGCGCGCCGGCAGCCACGCGGCCACACTGGCGGATGCGGCGAGCCCCACCGCGACCATCGCCAACGTGGCTGGATCATCGGGCGACATGTCGAGGAGGAAGGTGGCGAGCGCGCGCTTGGCCAGGAGAACGGCGATCAATCCGGCAGCAAGCCCGACCGCGACAGGCACTGCCACGTCACCCACGACCGAGCGGACGATCCGTGCCGGAACCGCGCCGAGCGCAACTCGAATGCCGATCTCCTGCGTTCGCCGCGCCACCGAGTACGCCGTCACCGCGGCAATGCCCACGAGCGCGAGCAGCACGCCGACGAGACCGAACGCGGCGAGCACGTACGTCCGGCTGCGGTTGAAGTCCCACTGTTCGCGAAACCACTCCGTCCCGGACCGGACGCCGTCGACGACCACGCGCGGACCCATGTTGTGCGCGGTCTCGCGAAGCCGCGCGCGAAGCGTGGGCGTGTCCGCGCGGACGCGCATCACCACAGCCGTCCGCAGCCTGACTTCGCGCCACATCATCAGGTAGACCTGCGGCGTGACGGCGCCGGTGCGAATGCCCAGGCGGTTGTCCGCCACGACGCCCATCACGGACAGGTGGTAGCGCCTGGCCGGCACGTCGATCGTGCGGCCGATTGCGGAGCCTAAAGGAAAGAACTGTCGAGCGGCCGTCTCGTTGAGCACGGCGCCGGCGGCCGGCCCTTGCGCCGCGTCGGCTTCCGTCGGAAGACGACCCGCGCGGACCGGAACTCCGAGTGCTTCGAGGTAACCGGGCGAGATGTACTGCAGGTAGAGGCGGCCGCTGACAGCCGCGTCGCTGGCACCGGTCGCGGCGATGTTCGACTGGCCGATCCGCCCGGCGTGGCTGATCCCCGCGGCCTCGACCTCGGGAAGGGCTCGAACGGCCCGAAGCAGGGCCGGGTAGTAGCTGGTCAGCGCTTCCTCGCGCTCGTCGAGCGGACCGACGTCGAGAATCATGAGCCGCTGCAGATCCACGCCGGTGTCGGCGCCCGCCAGCCGCGCAAAGTCGCGGACGACGAGCATGGCGCCGGCGAGGAGGAGCACCGCGAGCGCAACTTCGATGCCGACGAGCCATCGCCCGCCCCGTCGAGTCAGGCCGGCGCCCGTCCCCCGGCGCATGAAGTCAGCGAGCGGTCCGAGGCGAACCCGCGAAAGGCGCACGGCTGGAACGCACCCGACGCCGAGCGCGGTCGCCAGCGCAAAGCCGACGCTGGCCCCCAGCACTCTCAGGTTGACGTGCGATCGATCCGGGAGGCCCTGCAGACCGGCCAGCAGAAGGCCAAGACTCCACCAGGCCAGTACGATGCCGGCCAGCGCGGCGGCGATCGAGAGCACGACACTCTCGGTCAGTTGCTGCCGGATCAACCGCGCGCGGGTCGCACCGAGCGACGCCCGCACCGCGAGCTCCGATTGACGGCCGGCCCCTCGAGCCAGCAGGAGCCCGGCCACGTTCACGCAGGCCAGCAGCAGAATCAATCCAACGGCTGCGGTCAGCTCCCGGAGCTGGTAATGATTGAATCCGTTCGCCGACAGGTACTCGACCGTCGACGTCACCTGCACGCGTCCGGTCAACGGCCAGTCGGGATCCAGAGCGCGGAGCGGCAGCGCCGACAGCTCGCGCTCGGCATCTGCCAGCGTGACGCCCGGCCGCAGCCGGCCTTCGACCGTCGCCTGACCTGCCGATCGAAGCGGCAGCCAGATCCATGCCTCGGGCGATACCGAGCGCGGCAGCACTCCGACAATCGTCGCGGGCATGCCGATGCGCTCGTGCGACGTCTGATGAATCCTGATCGCTCGTCCGACGATGCCGGGATCGCCGCCGTAGCGGCTCTTCCAGAGGTGCTCTCCGATCAACGCGACGAGCGGGGCGCTCTCGGACAGATCCGCGGGACCAAACCCGCGTCCGACGATCGGAGCCACGCCGAGCATCTCGATGTACCGATCGGTCACTCGCCGAACGCCGAACAGATCCGGAGCACGTTCCGGCTCGAGGCCATCGTCGAGAATCAGCTCCGGCCCGAAGTGGCTTGCCGCGACGTGTGAGAGCGTCCGGCTCGCGCGTGACCAATCCCGCGCGTGATCCACCGAAGGATTGATCGGGGCGGCAAGCAAGCGGCCGCCCCTTGACTCCACTTTGATCGTCACGAGCTGTTCGGGGTTCGGATACGGCAGCGGACGCAGCATCGCCGCGTCGACCACGCTGAAGAGCGCGGTCGCGCCGCCGATGCCGCAGGCGAGCAGCCCGATGGACAGCGCCGAGGCGGCCGGCTGCCGGCCCAGAAGCCGCGCCGCATATCGCACGTCGAGAAGAACGGTCTCGACCAGTCCCCCACCGCGGATGCTGTAGCCGCGATCGGCGTGGATCGCGAGGTCGCCGACACGTCGCAGCGCCTTGCGCCGGGCCTCGGCCGCCGGCAGACCCTCCCGCTCGTACTGGTCGGTGCGCGCCTGGAGATGCGCGTCGAGCTCTTCACGAATCTCGTCGAACACGCCGTTCCGCCGGACGAGCGCGCGCAGGCGGGCGATCAAGAGCCTGACGTGTTTCATGGCGTCTGGAGCACGCTCCGAACCGCCGCAGTCAGCCGCGCCCAGCTCCTGGTCTCTGCGGCGAGTTGCGCGCGCCCGGACCGCGTGAGCCGGTAGACGCGCACGCGCCGGCCGACGTCGTTGACCTGCCACGCCGACGCAAGCCAGCCGCGCCCTTCCATGCGATACAGAGCCGGGTACAGCGAGCCTTCCTCGACCGCAAGGACGTCGTTGGAACGCTGCTCGAGGCGCAGGGCGATCGCGTAGCCGTGCAGGGGCCCGGCCTCGAGCACCTTGAGCACGAGCATGTCCAGGGTGCCGTGAATCTGATCGCTGTTGGTCCGGGCCACGGACGAGAGTCTATACCTAGAACGTCTAAGGTCAAAGCCGCGTTCACTCCAGATCACCGAGCGCCCGGGTTCATATGCTCTCTGTCAATCGCATCAGGCGCGCTCGCAGCCGCTGAATCCGCTCTTCCGGGAGCTGAAGCGACTTCAGTCGCTCCTCGAGCACGGCGGCGTCAACGCGCTCGTTCGTACTGGCGGCGGCGCGCAGGCGGCAGGACTTTACCGGAGCCGGCGGAATCCGGTCTTATCGATCAGGTGACTCGAGCCACAACCTTTACCTCGGTGCTGATCGCCGTCGTCATCGCCTGCAGCAACGCCCCGGTGGCGCCGACCCCGGACGACGGCGGTGCGCCGCCGCCGGCGGGCGATCAGCAGGGCTGCTCGCGGACGTCGGTCAATCTCACGCCGTTGTCCGATCTGACCGCCGGCGCCTATCAGGGCGAGCCCGGCGGGCTGTATCCAGGTCGAAGCAACACGATGCCCGCGTCGCACCTGTCGGCGGGACTGGAGCTGGCGCGAGGCATCGAGCCGCTGGATGCGCAGGGAATGGCGAGTCCGTCGGGCCGCTACGTCTTCATTTCGGTCGGCATGTCGAACACGACGCAGGAGTTCAGCGCGTTCGTGCCGCTCGCCAGCGCCGACGCGTCGCGCGATCCGCGGCTGGTGATTGTCGACGGCGCGCAAGGCGGGCAGACGGCGGCGGACTGGGCCAACCCGGCGTGTCAGTGCTGGACCAGGCTGGACGGCCGGTTGCAGCAGGCGAACGTCAGCGCCGCGCAGGTTGCGGTCGCGTGGATCAAGCTCGCGAACCGGCAACCGTCCGAAGGGTGGCCCACGCACGCGCGCCGGCTGAAGGACGACACGGTGATCGTTCTCGAGCGATTGAAGGCCCGTTTCCCCAATCTGCGCCTCGCGTACTTCTCGAGCCGGATCTACGCGGGCTACGCCACGACGACGCTGAACCCGGAGCCGTATGCGTATCAGAGCGGCTTCTCGGTACGGTGGACGATCGAGGATCAGCTGAACGGCGGCCTGAGCTTCAGCGGCGCGAATCCGCGGTCGCCCTGGATTGCGTGGGCGCCGTATCTCTGGGCCGACGGCGTGCGTCCACGCAGCGACGGTTTGACGTGGGCGTGCAGCGATCTGGCGGCCGACGGCACGCATCCGAGCACCGTCGGACGCCAGAAGGTCGCGCAGCAGTTGCTCGATTTCGTCCGGACCGACGCGACGGCGCGGGAGTGGTACTTGAAGTAGCGCGGTATCGCACCTGTCGCGCGCGCAGCGGATCCCGGCGCGCCGCGCGGCGCGCCAGCGGGTCCATCGCCGCGACCGCCACCGCCCATCCGATGTACAGTGCCGCGCGTGGTCGCCAGAACAGGATCGGCTGGCGTGCGCGCGGCGCTCGCCGGCGCGATTCTGCTGACGGCGTCCATCGCGGCGGCGCAATCCCAGACGCCGACCCAACCCGCTCCCGCGTTCCTGCCGCGCGCGGACTTTCACTTCCACTGGGCCGCGCTCGTCGCCAACGACCCGCGATTCGACTGGCATGGCGTCGTCGGCATCGATCTCGACGTCGTCGAGTACGGATCCGGTCGAGCGACGTTCAGCGCTGAATACGAAGCCGTGCTCGGCCACGAGCGCCGGCTCTACGATCTGAACCACGGCAACTACCGGTTCGAAGCGACCGGCTCGTACCGCGCCGGCGGGACGGAGATCGCGCTGCTGACCGCACACGTGTCGCGCCACCTGTCGGACCGCGAGCAGCCGGGCGCGGTGTCCTGGAACCTGATTGGCGTCCGCGTCCGACGGGAGCTGACACACGGCCGCTCGGCCTTCGACACGCAGGCGTCGTTCGGGTTCGCGGGCCAGCAGGCGTTCGTGGACTACCACTGGATCGCCGACGCGCGCGTGAGGTGGCGGCACCCCGTGAATGCTCGCCTCGATCTGATCTCGACTGGTACGGGTATCCTCATCGGCGTGAACGAGGCGGTCGCCGGCCGGCCCAACCTCTGCGGAGGACGGATCGAGGGCGGCATCCGCGTCAACGGCACGCGGGCGGCGCTCGAGCTCTTTGCCGGCTACGAACGGCGCGTCGACGCGTTTCCCGCGGATCGCTTCCGCGTGCGCATGTTCACCGCCGGCTTCCGGCTCGTCACCAGGTGAGCGACGAATGCGTCGATGGCGCGTGGTGCTGATCGTCTCGGCGGCGCTGCTCGTGCTTGGCTTCGCGACGATCGGCGTGTGCGCCGACGGCGGCGCCATGGCGGCGATGTACCGCACGTGCGAGTGCCGCGGCTGGGAATGGCAACTGTACGACCGCACGGAGGCTGACGGGCCGCGGCGGACGCTCTGCCTCGGCTTCGCCGGACAACGGCGTTGTCATCAGTTCAGAGGCGGTCCCGAGATCGCCTGTCCGGCACGGTCGCAGTAAACAGGAGGCTGGTGTGAGAGCTCTCGCGCGCCTGACTATGCGGATGACGGTTCCAGGGACGACGCTTGCGGCGATCGTGCTGCTGGCGCATACGGCGCCGGTGAGCACCGCGTCGCCGAACTCGGAGTTGTGGCGGCAGGTCGAGGTGATTCGCACCGCGCACGGCGTGCCGCACATCCGCGCCGAGACGCTGCGTGCCGCCGGCTACGCACTCGCCTGGGTCCAGCTGGAAGACTACGGACCCAACACCGCGATGAACGTGCTGCGCGCCTCCGGCCGGGCGGCCACCGTGCAAGGACCCGACGGCCTCCGCACCGACTTCACCTACCGCCGCTCGCGCGCCCGGGCACATCAGACGTATCACCTGCTCGATCAGGAGACGCGCGACATCTACGACGGCTTCGCGGCGGGCGTGAATCGGTTCATCGCGCTCAACCCGGAGGACTTTCCGCCGTACATGCCGACAGACTTCTCCGGCTACGACGTCGCGGCGATCGATGTCGGACGGCCGCCGTCGGCCAATGCGTTTCTCGCGCGGCTGAAGGGCGGAGGGGGCGATGAC
>CAZGVW010000212.1:0-7746 GCA_964529265.1 uncultured Phycisphaeraceae bacterium | reverse complement strand
GAAGCGCACCAGCACATCGAACACGCCCGGCGTGAACAAGCCGATCATCGCGGCGGCGATGATGCCGGCCAGCAGCAGCACGCGAACGCGAAACGCGCCGCCGACGAGCGCCAGCAGGACGAGACCCGCGAGAAGCGGGAGCATCCACGCATAGTGCGTCGGGTCGATGACCGTGAACGCCCAGCCCTCCCCGATGTGGAATGTGCGGACCATTCGTTGGTGAAGTTCATCCTGCTGCGCCACGACGTAGTTCGGCTGCAGCGCGCTCACCAGGAGAAAGGGCACGCCAGTCGCCACAATGAGGAGACCCGGGACGACGCGGTTCGCCAGCGCCTCGAGTCCGTCGCGCCACACGGTCCAGACCGCGGCCACTGGCGCCATGCACACCAGCGCCAGGAACCACGTGCCGACGTGCAGGGAGGCCAGGCTCACACTGCAGAGCACCACGCGGGTGTACCGGGCGGGAGACGGCCGTTCCAGCAAATCGATCACGAGCGCCAGCACGATCGCCGAGACCGCGAATCCCGTCACCGAAAAGGGGAAGACAATCGTCAGCTTCGTGGCCATCACCGCCACGGCCCCGAGCATCGCCACGGCGCCAATCCAGGTCGACCGGAACACCGTGGCCGCCAGAAACCCGATTCCTCCGAGCGCCAGCAGGCGAAAGAACCAGGCCGACCTGAACCAGAGTTCCAGCGGCTCGGCTCCACCCGCCCACGACGCGATGGCGAAGAGCGCATGGTGCACGTTCACGTGCCATTTCGTCTCGATCACCACGAGCGGCGAGTACGCATCCTGCAGGTAGAACCCGACGTCGCGGATGAAACGGATCTTGGCGGCGTGCGCGAAGCTGTCGCTCTGTGCCGAGGCGCCGAGCGGCACGGTCAGCGCGATTGCGGCCAGGACGAGACCCACCTCGAACCACGGCGTGTGGCGCCCGAGTCGCGCGAGGCGGCCGACACCCCCACGGCGCACGGCGATGATCGCGCTACCGAGCACGAGCGCGAAATAGCACGCGGCCGCGGTCTGGACGCTGAAATGCACCGTAAAGGCGAGCGCGACAAAGGGCGCCAGGAGGGCGACCGTCAGGACGTAGGACCACGTGAGCGTCGCGAGCAGGCCGCGCCGGACGTCCTCCGGAAACCAGAGCTGGAGAACGGCAAAGCCCGGCACGATCGTCGTCAGCCAGAACAGGCTGACCAGGCCGGCTCTCACGGCCGCTTCTCCTCGGCGGCCGCACGCGCCAGCAGTCGGTCGTGAATGATCGTCGCCGCGAGATCATGTCCGGCGCCGTTCCAGTGGGTGTCGTCGTACCACCAGAGCAGTTCGCCCGACCGGTCGAAGTGCTCCTTCGACGCGGCGACAAACGAGGGTTTCAAATCAAGGAAGTCGACCGCGGCATCGGCGCAGATCCGCTCGAGCGCCATCGACAACCCTGACGGCGTCGCCGGCGTGGACCATGGCGCGCCTCCCTCGGTGGCCCAGGAATACACCTCTTCCTTGGCCGGCGCGAGCACGATCTTCAAGGTCAGACCGAGCCGGGCGGCGAGCGCCTTCGTGGCCGCGACCGTTCGCGTGAGGGCCGCATGGTTGGGGTGTTGGACGACATCCTCATAGGTCCGCTTGCCGCTTTGGGTGTACGGCGTGAGGTAGAGCAGGGTCCTGCCGTTGAGGAACGGGCGCGCTTCGACCACCGTCAGGAGATCCTGCGGTTCGGCAATCAGGTTGCGGCCCGCGCGGCGCAGCATCTGGTACAGCGGCGATCTGTTCCGGATGCGCTTGGCAGCGATCCAGAGCCGGCCGGCCGGGCCAGTGCGGGGCAGCCGATCGGGGTCGAGGTCGCCATAGCGGTCGTCCAGGTCGTTGCCCGTGAAGAGCAGCCAGATGAGCGTGCCGCCCGGTTGGATCAGCAGTCGCGGCCCTTCGACCGAGAGGTTCATGAACTGGGCCCACGGGCCTGTCCAGGGCATCGACAGGTTGTACGGCGACCGGCCGTAGCGATCGCGCAGCCGGCTGGCGAGAATCGCGTCCTGGGACGTGCCAACGCCGAATCCAAACGAATCACCCAGCACGATGAGATCGACAGGCCCCGTCGCGGCGCCTTTGTCGTTCCGGAATCCGAAGGTGTCGATCTGTGTCCTGATCCGGCGCGGCTCGTCATCGTCTACGGCAGGCGTGGCCCGGCCGAGATCACCCACCACCAGCTCATCCGCGGACGCGTTCGCGTGATAGCGGGAGAGAAGCGGAATGGATGGCAGGGCGATCTGGTAGATCGGACTGTTCGTCCACACGCGGAGCACGCCATCCAGCACGCCCAAGGTGAGCAGTGCCACGCCGCAGGCGATGGCCGCCTTTCTCTGCATGGCCGGATCAGGCTCGCTCGGTTCGCTTCTCGATCAGGATGTCCGCCATGCGGAGCAGGGCAGCAGTCACGCCCAGGTGGACCGCTGCGCTGACCAGGAAGCCGCCCACCAGGACGCGCGACCAATGTTCCTGAATCGTGCCGGTCGACAGGTACTGACGCGCGACCTGGAAGTTCAGGGCCGATGCGACGGCGAGCAGAAGAGCGCCAATCACGACCAGCGCTGTGGGTGTGATGAAACGATGCGCCAGGCCGAAGGTGAACCCGGGCACGCGGCGGGTGCCGCGCGTGACGGCCACGAACCGTTCCGAGAGGACGCTGGCACTCAACAGCATGGCAACAACGAGGTAGCACATCAGCACGGTGATCAACCGGTAGATCATCCACTCCTCGAGCGCCCGCTCGCGCAGATACACCTCGACGGGGTGAACCGAGAAGAGCACGGCCACGGCCAGGAACGGCAACGCCAGCAGGCTGAACAGCCGGCCCGGCCGGTAGATGAGGGCGCACTCCACGATCGATCGCAGGAAGCGGACGCCGTCCGAGAGCACGCGCAGCTTCGACGCGCCCACGCGCTCGTGATACGGCATCGGCGTTTCGACGATGGCGAGCTCCTCGTCGAAGAGCGCCTTCGCGCTCATCGCGGGCGTGAAGTGCATACCGTCGGGAAGCGGAAAGATGCGCGGCAGACTGGAGCGGCGGATGACGCGCATGCCGCTGGCGGTATCGGTGACCGATCGATTGCTCAATGCTCCGAGGAGCAGCGCGTACAGGATGTTGCCGATCAGGCGCGTGACCGGCATCTTGCTCTGCGGGTTGAGCCGCGACCCGATCGAGATATCCGCACGGCCGCGTTCCATCGCCAGCGCGAGGTCGCGGAAGAAGCGCGGATCGCAGGTGCCGTCGGCGTCGAGGAAGCTGACGAGGTCCCCCTTGGCCGCTGCGAATCCGGTCTTGAGCGCCGCGCCGTACCCCTTGTTCACGGGATACGAGATCAGCGTGATCTCGGGGAACTGCTGACCGACGTCTGCGGTGCGATCGGCCGACCCGTCGTTGACGACGATGATCTCGACGTCGGTGATGCCCGTGCCGTCCTTGATATAGTCGCGCGCGGCCAGGCAGCGTTCGACGATCGCGCCGATTGCCTTCTCCTCGTTATATGCCGGAATCACGATGCTGAGCGTCATGGGAGGGTGTGTCTCGTCCGTCAGGGCTTATCGGCTTTCACCAGCTTGTGCAACTGCCCGCGGACGGGCGTCATCCTGAATCGGGGATAACGCTCGTGGGGATCCGGGGACCCGGTGTACGCCTCCGGATGGGGCACGACAAAGACCGACGCGGCATCCCGCACGTCGGTCCAGGGCCGGAGCGGCGGGCCGTCATAGAACGTCCCGAACTGCCTGGCCAGGTCCCGCGACCAGATGCGAAACGGCGCCACCCGGTCGCCGAGCTCGCCGGGCTGGAAGTCGATCAGGAAGATCCGACCGCGCAGGTCCTCGGCGTAATGCCAGACGACATTCAGGTCGTGGGGCACTTCGAAGGCCACCGGTTCGCCGTCCGTGTGCTCGCGGATGTCGCGTATCAACTCCTGCCACGCGCGATCGAATCCCTGCGCGCGGATCGCGCGCTGGCGTATCTGGAAGGCGCTCGAGGCGATCAGGAAGCCGATCAACAGCAGCACCCAGATCCTGGGAACGCGAGACACCGTGAAGGCCACGGCCGGCGCCAGCGCGGCAATCGCCGGCAGTCCGTAGCGGCTGATCAGCGCCGGCTGCGCGAGGAACGAGAAGACCACGAGCGCCGGCGCCAGCAGCGCGAGACCGGTGAGGCCGACGGCCGCTGCCGAGACCCGCGAGGGCTCGTCGGTTGGCGCCGCTGCGCGCGTCGTGAGCCGCGACAGCCAGATCACCAGGGGCACCGCCGCGAGGTGCAGCGGCAGCAGCAGTGTGGTCGCGAAGTCCACGATCTGGGCGGCGGTCGGGTCGGGCACCCACGTGCGGACCGTGGTCGCCGATCGCTGGTACGGCAACAGAAACGCGATGGCGGCAGCCGTGGCGAGGGGACCGACGGCAATCGCCGCGATCGCGCCGGGCCTCAGCCTCGGCTGGCCGCGCGACCACCACCATTCCGCGAGCACAATCAGGATGAGCGTGACGATGCCGAAGTAGTGAATCGTGCACAGGAAGAACGACGTGACCCCGAGCCCGACCGTGCCGATCGAGCCCAGCGTGCCGGCGCGGGCGCGCGCCAGCAGCACGCAGCACCACGCGGCGGCCGCGAGCCAGGGCCCGTAGTACCGCACTTCGAACGCGTGATCGAGGATCAGCGGATGGGCCCAGATGGCCAGCGTTCCGGCCAGCGCCGCGAGGACGCCGGTGCCTTCGCGCAGCGCCGCGTAGATCCCGAGCAGCGCGGCCATCATCGACAGGAGCGCGAAGCTGCGCAGCGCCAGCTCGGAGGTCGAGTTCACGATTGTCGTGAACCCAAACAGGAGAAGGTGCAGGCCCGGCGGATTGATCTCCACGCCGCCGCGAAGCGCGTGGAACACGTGAGCGGGATCCGCGTCGTTCAGCACCGTATGCGTGCAGATCTCGTCGGTCCAGAAGTGTTTCTGCAGCAGGTAGAAGGAATCCGTGCCGGCCAATTGCACCAGAATCAATACGGCCAGACCCACTGCGACGACGGCGGTCTCTCGAAGCGACACAGCGGACGGTAGGGTACCGCATCCCCGCTGGTGCAGCGCGGTCGGGTTCGCCACGGACCGCGAACGCCGGAGACCCGCTGACGGATTACTCGAGGACATGCCGTTGTCGATAGTCCGACAGCCACGCGGCGAACGCCGTACTCAGCTTCACACGGCCTTTCGGGCTGAGATGGATCTCGTCGCCGAAGTCATCGAGGGCGAAGCCAGTCGGCTCGAACACTTCCAGATTGAGCCCGGGATACTCTTCACGCAGGCGGGCAACGTCGGCAGTGAAGCGGGCTCGAAAGCCATGCGGTCCCGGTGTCTCGACCAGCCGCGGCGGCGGCGGCGCCGGTGTCAACAGCAGCACCACATGCAATCTGTGGGACGCGGCCGTGTCCAGGAACCGGCGGAGCCATAGTTGTCCGGCCGGGTTGACCACCCACGGACGAGGTCGTCCGGGTTTGGGGGACGAGTCGATCGACCAATCCTCGACCTGCCGCCTGGCCCAGCCGGCGTGTTCCTGCATCTGGGCTGGAATCGCCCGGTTGGCGTCACGCCTGCGGCGGACGAGGCCTCCGGCCCGGGCCGACTCGACGATCCAGTCGCTGACCCCCTCGCGGTAGCGGAAGACCGTGGAGATGCGGTTCTCGACAAAGGCGAGGCCTAGCGGGAGATTGAAGTAGAAGAAGCGGCTCTCCAGGAAGTCGCGGCCGCGCGCCCAGAACCGGAAGTACGGACCGACCAGCCAGCTCTCGCGCGTCACGACCACCTCGCGGAACTCGAGCACGGCGACCTTCGGTGGTGCGGCCGAAGCGGCGCGCTCGCGCAGCAACTGCGCCTGGTGCTGCAGCATCATGCCGGGCATCGCGAGATTGACGACCCGTCCGTTCCCTGACACGGCATTCGCGATCTGCGGATCGAGGCCAAAGGCCAGCACGCTGGTCCCGAAGACCGCCACGTCACCGTCAAGCGCGCCGGCATCGAGGAGCGCCCGCTTGCTCTGCCAGTGCCACGAACCGGCATCGACGAACCACTCGTCGGTCGCCGACGCGATGATCTCGACGAACGCGACGAGCGCCAGGAGCGCGAGGGCGGCAACCGGCACTCGTCCAGGACGGACCCGCTCGTGCGGCCCCAGCTCAAAACTGGAAGTAGATGAACTGTTCACCTTCACTGGCTCCAAAAATCACGACGAGATAGAACAGCATCAGATACACGCCGGCCCGAACGGGCCACGGCCACGTGAGGGCGACGAGCAGGTTCTTCGCCTGTGCCTGAAAGAGCTGCATCAGGACCAATGGCCACGAAAACCACAACACGCGCGCCAGGAGTCCCGCGTGGGCGCCGACGTCCGCCCAACCTGTCGTCAGGCCGACCGTCATGGCGGCGATCTGGCCGGCCGTCTCGGCGCGGAACAGCAGCCACCCGTAGCACACGAGGTGGAAGAAGATGGCCCAGGACACGACCGTCAAGGCCCGCCGCCGCACACGGCCCGCCGGCGTGACGCGGTCGAGCCACGGCTCGAGCAGCCGGTGCACGCACAGCAGGAGGCCCTGGTAGAGACCCCACAGCACGAAGTTCAGGCGGGCGCCATGCCACATCCCGCCGAGAATCATGGTGAGCAGGAGATTCCGATACAGCATCGCGACGCTGCCGCGGCTGCCTCCGAGCGGCCGGTACAGGTAATCGCGGAGCCAGCTGCTCAGGCTGATGTGCCACCGGCGCCAGAACTCGCGCGGGTTCGTGGCCAGATACGGCAGATTGAAATTGACGGTGAGTTCGATCCCGATCAGACGCGCCGTCCCTCGCGCGATGTCGCTGTAGGCGCTGAAGTCCGCATAGATCTGTACGGCGAACGCATACGTCGCGAAGAGCACCTCGGGGCCGGATGGGTTGGCGCCGGCGGCGTACGCGCCCGTCACGAACGGCGCCAGATTGTCCGCGATGAAGATCTTCTTGAAGAGTCCCCACCCGATGAGAAAGCCGCCGCTCTGAACCCGGACCCAATCGAACGTCCTCGCCCGTTGCAGCTGCGGCAGCAGCCAGTTCGCCTGCTGAATCGGGCCGGCGACCAGGTGAGGGAAGAATGACACGAAGAGCAGGTAATCCGGAAAGTGATGCGTCGGCCGGATGTGATCGCGGTACACGTCGATGGTGTAGCTCATCGCCTGGAACGTGTAGAACGAGATGCCGGCGGGCACGACAATGCCGAGGAGCCAGGGATCGACAGCCACCCCGAGGGTGGCGAGTCCGCTCTGGGCGCTTGCAATGAAGAAGTCGAAGTACTTGAAAAAGCCGAGCAGGGCGAGATTCACGACCATGCTCACCGTCACGAAATACTTGGGCTGCGCGGCGCGTCGCAGGTGGTATCCGACGACGGTGGTCAGCAGGAGGACGCCCAGCGCCCCGTAGGCCGCGACGAGGTTGACCCAGCTCGCGTCGGGCACGAACAAACCGCGCCAATGGGTGGGCTCCGTCCAGCCGCCGGCAAATGCGTCCTCTGGGAGGATCGCCGTCCAGACGGCCGGCCAGTCAATCGGCGCGAGCAGCAGAAAGGTCGACGCCAGCATCGCGCCGAGGAACAGGCTTCCGTTCCGCCACGTCGGGCGCTCGTGGACGATGCCGAGGCCGCCGATGTAATCCACCGACGACGAGTACAACAACAGGAACAGGAAGCGGTGGTCCCACGAGCCATAGA
>CAZGVW010000211.1:0-9509 GCA_964529265.1 uncultured Phycisphaeraceae bacterium | reverse complement strand
CGGCATTCGCCGTCCCCCACATCCCGAGCAGCAGCGCCAGGTCCGCCGCGTTCACCGCGCCGTCCCCGTTCAGATCCCCCGCCAGGCCCGCGACAGCGCACCCCGTCCACTGCGCCACGCCCTGCGCCGCGCTCCCGCCCGCAAGCGTGAACTGCCCGCCCATGAAGAGCGCCGGCGCCTCATCCACCTCCATCACCGCGAAATCCATCACCCCGCCGTTCGCGCCCGCGCCCAGCCCCATCCACGCCGCCCCGTCCCAGCGCGCCACCTTGCTCATCGCGATGTCTCCCTGCTCCGTCACCAGTGCGCCGAACGATCCCCCCGCGTACAGCGCCGCTCCCGCCCCATCATCAAACACACCCAGCGCGTTCACGTCACCGTTGAACCCGCTCCCCGCCGCCGACCACGCCGCCCCATCCCACCTGCCCACGATGAACGGAAAGTTCGTCCCCGCTTCACGCAGCAACCCGCCCGCATACAGCGCCGCCCCCGCGCCGTCATCAAACACCGCAAGCGATTGCACCGCTCCCTCCACACCGCTCCCCACCACCGTCCACGCGCCGCCCTGCCACTTCGCCACGCTCGTCGCAACTCCGCCCACCGAAATAGCCGTGCCGCCCGCGTAGAGCGCCGGCCCGCTCCCGTCATCAAACTCTGCGATCGCCCGCACGAATCCGTTCGTCAGCCCCGGCAGCGCCGACCACGCCGCGCCGTCCCATCGCGCAATTCCGATCGCCGCCGCGCCCCCCGCCGCCGTGAACGTCCCGCCCGCGTACAGCGCAGGCCCCGCCCCATCGTCGAACACGCGCAGCGCCAGCACCAGCGCGTTCACGCCGCCGCCGACATCCACCCAATCGCTCCCGTTCCACCGCGCGATGCCGTTCAGCGCCTCGCCCCCGCCGAACCCAGCCTCCGGCGCCGAATACAGCGCCGGCCCGGCCCCGTCATCGAACACCGCCAGCGCCCGCACCTCGAAGATCGTCCCCATTGGCACGATCGACCACGCCGATCCATCCCACCTCTGCACACCCCCCGCCACCGATCCCCCCGCGTACAACGCCGGGCCGCTCCCATCGTCAAACACCGCCAGCGACGCCACTCCCCCACCCGCCTCCGCACCCACGCCATCCGTCCAACGCGGCAAACACGCGCCGCCCGCATGCACCGCCGCCCCCATCGCCAGCACTGCCGCCGCGACACACCAACAACCCGCCCCACGCGCTCCGCTGTTCATCATCCGCCTCCTGCCCAGGCACGCCTGCCCGCTCTCCTCAGGCAGACCGCCGAACCACTTCCGCGGCTGTTCGCCGCCTCACCGCCAATGTGCCTCGCCGCCCCCATCATTGCGGCGTTCCCCCCACTCTGCGATCCTCCCGCACTCCCGCCCCCCCTCGCATGTCCGCAACCCCTTCCCCATCCCGCCTCCTCATCGTCGGCGCCGGCCTCGCCGGCTCGCTCATGGCCGTCCTGCTGGCCAAGGACGGCCACCACGTCACCCTCTGCGAGCGCCGCCCCGATCCCCGCCGCCGCGGATTCCTGGGCGGACGCTCCATCAACCTCGCCCTTTCCGCCCGCGGCATTCACGGCCTCGCCGCCGCCGGCCTCGCCGAGCGCGTCTGCGCCGACGCCATCCCCATGCGCGGCCGCATGCTCCACTCACCCACCGGCGAGATCGCCTTCCAGCCCTACAGCGGCGATCCGAAGGACGCCATCAACTCCGTCTCCCGCAGCGGCCTCAACCTCACGCTCCTCGAAGCCGCGGCTGAGCAGCCGAACGTCCGCATGTTCTTCGATCACCGCTGCACGGATGTCGATCTCGCCGCCCCCGCCGCCACCTTCATCGACTCCGAAACCGGCGAGCACGTGCGTATGCAGGCTGACGCCGTCATCGGCGCCGATGGCGCCTTCAGCGCCGTCCGCGGCAAGATGCAGATCCAGGACCGCTTCAACTACGCGCAGGATTACCTCGAGCACGGCTACAAGGAACTGCACATCCCGCCTTCCGGGGGCGGGGGCGGGGGCGGCGATGGCGCGCACGCCATGGAGACCAACGCGCTCCACATCTGGCCCCGCGGCGGCTCCATGATGATCGCCCTGCCCAACCCGGATGGCTCATTCACCTGCACGCTCTTCTGGCCCTACGAAGGCCCACACGGCTTCGCCGCCATCCGCACGCGCAACGACATCATCCCCTTCTTCGAGAAGCACTATCCCGACGCCGTCCCCCTCATGCCCACACTCGTAGAGGATTACGAGCGCAACCCCATCGGCTCGCTTGTCACCGTGCGCTGCAGCCCGTGGCGCATCGGGAACACGGTGCTCATCGGCGACGCCGCGCACGCCATCGTCCCCTTCTTCGGCCAGGGCATGAACGCCGCGTTCGAGGATTGCGTCGCCCTCCGCGATGGCCTCCGCGCCCACGGCGCCGATTTCGCCGCGGCCTTCACCGCCTTCGAGACCACGCGAAAGCACAACGCCGAGGCCATCGCCGATATGGCGCTCGAAAACTTCATCGAGATGCGCGACAAGGTTGCTTCCCCCCTCTTCCGCCTCAAGAAACGCGCCGGCCACGCGCTCCACAAACTCTTCCCCCGATCCTTCACGCCCCTCTACAACATGGTCAGCTTCACGACCATCCCCTATGCCGAAGCCCGCGAGCGCGCCCGCCGCCAGAGCCAGGCCATCAAGAACATCGCCGTCATCCTCGGCGTGCTCTTCATCCTCATCGTCGCACTCATCCTCGCGTAATCCCATGAGCGAACCACATCGCCAATCCGACGCCCCGCCCCCCTCCGCGCCCGGCGATCCCTACTGCTCCAACTGCGGATATAGCCTCATCGGCGCCACGGAATCCTCCAAGTGCCCCGAATGCGGCATGCCGCTCGTCGATGTCCTCGCCCGCCGCGGCGGAGTCATCGCCGGTGGCAAACGCTTCCGCTCCAAGTCCCAGGTCTTCGGCATGCCCGTCGTCCACATCGCCATCGGGCCCAGCGTCACCGAACGCCGCGGCAAAGCCCGCGGATTCATCGCCATCGGCGACGATGCTCTCGGCGTCCTCGCCATCGGAGGCGCAGCCCGCGGCGTGCTCGCCATCGGAGGCGCAGCCATCGGCGTCTTCTCACTCGGCGGCGCCAGCGTTGGACTCGGCGCCGCGGCCGGAGGATGGGCCATCGGCGGACTCGCCGCGGGCGGCGGCGCACTCGGCGGACTCGTCTGGGGCGGCGGCGCCGCCGGATACGCCGCGGAAGGTGGCGGCGCAGCAGGCGTCTATGCCCGGGGCGGAGGCGTCTTCGCGCGCCACGCCATCACCCCCACCACGCAGGACCCCGCCGCCGTCACGCGCTTCAAGGAACTCTCCTGGTTCTTCGGCCCCTGGCGCGGACCGGGAACCGTCTCCTTCCAGCCCCCCGCCATGATCCTCATGATCGATCTCGCCGTCGCGCTCCTCATCGCCGTCATCGCGCTCTGGGCCGTCCGCCGCGCCAAGGCCTCACACACCGCGCCATTCGCATGACACACGCCCTTTATGACATCACGCCCCCCATCACCTCCGATCTCGCCGTCTGGCCCGGCGATACGCCCCCCACGCGCGAGATCCTCTGCGAAATCAGCAAGGGCGATTCCATCACCCTCTCCACCCTCCGCGCCACCGTGCATCTCGGCGCGCACGCCGATGGCCCCAACCACTACGGCCACCCCGCGCCCTCCATCGACCAGCGCTCCCTCGATCACTACCTCGGCCCCTGCCAGGTGATCGATGCTCCAATCCCCCGCGCCACCCGCGCCACCCCCGCCGACCTCCGCCAGCCCGTCACACAGCCGCGCATCCTCATCCGCACCGGCACGTTCCCCGATCCGCGCAATTTCAACCGCGATTTCGCCGCGCTCTCCCCCGATCTCGTCAACCACCTCCACGACCGCGGCGTCATCACCGTCGGCATCGATACCCCCAGCGTCGATCTCATCGATTCCAAAGATCTCCCCTCCCACAAGGCCATCCTTCGCCACGACATGGCCATCCTCGAAGGCCTCGTCCTCGCCCACGTCCCCGCCGGCGAATACGAACTCATCGCCCTCCCCCTCCCCCTCGTGGGCTTCGACGCCAGCCCCGTGCGCGCCATCCTGCGCCCACTCGCCTGATCTGGCAGCAGCGGCTCTCCAGAGCCGCGCATCCAACCGGCCCCTAGGATTCCCTCATGCTCGAACTCCTCGGCGGCGCACGCGACCTCATCCTCGTCATCCTCGGCTTCGGCCTCGTCATCGTCGTGCACGAACTCGGGCACTTCCTCGCCGCGCGATGGGCCGGCATCCGCGTCCACGAGTTCGCCATCGGCTTCGGCCCCGCCATCTGCTCCTGGCGCCAGGGCATGGGCTTCCGCCGCGGCTCAACCACCCCCGAATACGTCGATCGCCTCAAGTCCTCAGGCGCCACCGGCCCCTCGCCCCAACTCCCCGGCGTCTCCCCCACCGAATACCGCCTCAACTGGGTCCCATTGGGCGGCTACGTCCGCATGCTCGGACAGGAAGACCTCAACCCCTCCGCCACCAGCGGCGCGCCCGATTCCTACGCCACCCAGCCCGTCTGGAAGCGCCTCATCGTCATCTCCGCCGGCGTCGTCATGAACGTCATCCTCGCCGCGGCGCTCTTCATCGTGGTCTTCATGGTCGGCCTCAAGGCGCCCCCCGCGCGCATCGGCTTCGTTGCGCCCGGCGCCGCCGCGGCCACCGCCGTCGCCGTCAACGCCGATGACGCCGGGGTCACCCAGCCCGGCCTCCAACCCGGCGACACCATCGTCGAGATCAACGGCGACCCCATCCCCTCCTTCCAGCACATCGCCGCGAAGGCTGGACTCGCCCGCCCCGGCAATCCCCTCAGCATCCTCGTCTCGCGCCCCGGCATCGAGCCCAAACTCCTCTTCCGCATCGCGCCGCGCGAAAGCGAAGAGACCCGCCTCCTCGAACTCGGCGTCGCGCCCCCCATCTCCACCACGCTCGCGCGCCCACTCCGCGCCGATGAGGCCCGCTGGCGCGACGTCCTCGAACAGGCCGGCCTCGCCGCGCTCCGCCCCGGCATGCGCCTCGCCTCCATCGATGGCCGCGATGTCCGCGACTTCCACGAAGTCGAAGCCGCCGTCGAATCCTCGAGCGGCGCGCCCCTCCCCGCCGTCTTCACCACGCCCGGCTCCGCCGCGCCCGATTCCCGCGTCACGCTCGAGATCCACCCGCGCCCCGCACTCCAGCGCACGGACCAGATGATCGCCGACACCACCGGGGGCGAACTCAGGGTCTCCATCACGCACCTTCTCGGTCTCGCGCCCGCCATGAGCGTCGTTTCGGTCGAGAAAGCCGCGCGCGACGCCGGCCTCCGTCCCGGCGATGTCTTCGCCCGCATCGGCGCCATCGAGTGGCCCAACTACGCCCAGGGCATCGAGGAAATCCGACGCCACTCCAGCCGCGAGATCAGCCTCCTCGTCCTGCGCGACGGCCGCTTCACGCCCCTCACCGCAAGCGTCCGCGGCGGGCGCATCGGCTTCACCCCAGGCGAGACCGAGGCCGATTCCGCCATCGTCACACGCCCCCCCTCCCCCGCCCGCGCCCCCGCGCCCACAACCAAACCCGCGCCGGCTCCCGACGCCGCGGCGCCCGCAGCGCCCGCCGCGCCGCCGGCGCCCCTCGCCGCCACGCGCCTCAGCCCCGTCCCCGGCTCCATCATCCTCACCGTCGAAGGCCGACCCGTCCGCAGCCTCGCCGATGTCCGCGAAGCCCTGCGCGACGCCACGCGCTCCGCCCACGACCGAAGCGAAGGCGCCGACGTCCACCTCACACTCCGCCTCCCCATCGGCGAAGGCTTCGGCGCCGGCCCCGTCGAGGAGCGCACGTGGTCCCTCACGCCCGACGACGTACAGGCCCTCCACGCCCTCGCCTGGGTGTTCCCGCTCAATCCCTTCTTTTTCGAGCCCGCCCTCACCACGCTCGAAGCCTCCAGCCCCGCCCAGGCCATCGCCATGGGCCACGCCGAGACCAAGCGCGTCATCGTGATGACCTACATCACGCTCCTGCGCCTTTTCGAAGGCTCCGTCCGCGTCGAGCACCTGAAGGGCCCCGTCGGCATCGCCCACATCGGCACGCAGTTCGCCGAACGCGGCGTCATCGACCTGCTCTTCTTCCTCGCCATCATCAGCGCCAACATCGCCGTGCTGAACTTCCTGCCCCTGCCCATCGTCGATGGCGGCCACGTCGTCTTCCTGATCATCGAGGGGATCACCGGCAAACCCGTCTCCATCGCCGTGCAGAACGCCGCGACGATTCTCGGCCTCATCCTCCTGGGCAGCCTCTTCCTCGTCGTCACGTTCAACGATCTCGTCGCCCTCCTCGGCGGCTGAGCGCGCACGGGCGCGCGCACAGCGCAAAAACGAAGACCCCGGCGTTTCCGCCGGGGTCTCCGCCGTGTTTCTGTTGTCTGCCTGCGCTCAGGCGGCCTTGCGGGCATAGCCCTTGCGGCGCTTCATGCCGGTCCCGGCGCCCACCAGGCGCAGGTTCGCGGTCGAGGAAGCGCTGCGGCGGCGACGGCGCTTCCGCGGCGTCGCGTTCACAGTCATCATGCTGCCGGTGGCCTTGCGGCGGCGGCGGCGCGTCGCGCTGCGCTTCGCGCCCGTCTTCTTCGCGCGCATCGAGGTCGTCGTGCGGCGGCGACGGCGGACCGCGCCCTTCTTCGCCGTGCGGCGGCGCGAAGCGCTCTTCCGCGCGGTCGTGCGGCGCTTGCGGCTCGCGCTGGTCTTGCGCGCCGTCGTCCGGCGCTTCCGGCTCGCGCTCGTCTTGCGCGCCGTCGTGCGGCGCTTGCGGCTCGTCGCGCTCTTGCGCGCGGTCGTGCGCTTGCGGGCGCCGGCGCGCTTTCTGCGCGTCGATGAAGCGCGCCCGCTCGATGTCCTCTTCATGGGCATGGTCAGTCACTCCGTTCAACTGGCGGCAGGGCTCGCTCGGGCGCACGGGCGCGGCGGAATCCTGCGCGGTGTCCTTTCAACCCGGATCCCCCGACCCGGGCCTCCGGGATCGCCCCAACGCACGCCGCGTGAGTCGTCCCGAACCGGGAATGCCCATCGGCGCTTATTCCCACCTCGCTCAAGAACACACGCTGCAAAATCTCAAAATTCCCGTAAAGTCGCCCCGCGACACCGGTTCTCGGACGCTCGCGCGCCCCTCCTATACTCTCCGCCCGCCGCGCAACCATCGCTCACGCGCGCCGCGCACCGCGTCGATCTCACCCCTGAAAGGCACGCAATGACCGGCGCCGAGCGCACAGACTGGTCCCCCGATTCCTGGAAGTCGCGCCTCGCCGCGCACCAGGTCGTCTACGAGGATCGCGCCGCCGTCGCCGCCGCCGTCGAGCGCCTCCGCGCCCTCCCGCCCCTCGTCACCTCCTTCGAAATCGAGCGCCTCCGCGCCCACGTCGCCGAGGCCCAGCAGGGCAGGCGCTTCCTCCTCCAGGGCGGCGATTGCGCCGAGACCATGGCCGATTGCCGCCCGGAAACGATCGCGAGCAAACTCAAGATCCTCCTCCAGATGTCGCTCGTGCTCGTCCACGGCGCGAAGCGCCCCGTCATCCGCGTCGGCCGCTTCGCCGGTCAGTACGCCAAGCCGCGCTCCAGCCCCACCGAGCGCCGCCCCGGCCCCGATGGCGCCCCCCTCGAACTGCCCAGTTATTTCGGCGACCTCATCAACCGCGCCGAGTTCACGCCCGAAGCCCGCCGCACCGACCCCTCCCTCATGGTGCAGGGCTACCAGCACGCCGCGCTCACGCTCAACTTCATCCGCTCGCTCATCGATGGCGGCTTCGCCGACCTCCACCATCCCGAATACTGGGATCTCGGCTTCCTCCAGCATGCCGATCTCCCGCCCGCGCTGCGCGACGAATACCACCGCATGACCAGCAGCCTCGCCGAAGCGCTGCGCTTCATGGAGGCGCTCGGCGAAACCAGCATCGACGACCTGACCCGCGTCGAGTTCTTCACCAGCCACGAAGGCCTCAACCTCCTCTACGAATCCGCCCAGACCCGCCGCGTCCCCCGCCGCGAAGGCCACTACAACCTCACGACCCACCTCCCCTGGCTCGGCGACCGCACCCGCGCGCTCGACGGCGCGCACGTCGAATATTTCCGCGGGATTCGCAACCCCATCGGCGTCAAACTCGGCCCCGGCGCCTCGCCCGATGACGCCCTCCGCCTCGCCGAAACCCTGAACCCCGCCAACGAGCCCGGCCGCCTCATCTTCATCGCCCGCTACGGCGCCGAGCACATCGAGCAACTGCTCCCGCCGCTGCTCCGGAAGATCGCCGCCGCGGGCCGCACCGTGCTCTGGATGTGCGACCCGATGCACGGCAACGGCGTCGTCACCCGCGCCGGCGTCAAGACCCGCTCCTTCGATGCGATCCTCTCCGAGATCGAGAAATCCTTCGACGTCCACGAGGCGTGCGGCACATACCTCGGCGGTGTGCACTTCGAACTCACCGGCGAAGATGTGACCGAATGCGTCGGCGGCGCCGCGGGCGTCTCCGAATCCGACCTCGACCGCAACTACTCCAGCCCCTGCGACCCGCGCCTCAACTACCAGCAATCCCTCGAACTCGCTTTGCGTGTTGCGCACCGGATGGAGCGGATTCCGCGCATCGGCGCGGGGAAGTGACGGCGAGGGTGCGTGCGCGCGCGGAACGCGCGTGTTGCAGTGGGCATAGCCACGCAGAGCCGCGGCCATGCCACCCAGGGCCCGGGACTGCGCTACGAGCGGTGCGGGCGCGAGGAAGATCGCGCAGATTGAGGCGAGGAGTGCGGGGAGGAGGGCGGTGGTGATGGGGTGGCGCATGGGAGCCTCCTTCGGGGTTGGGGAGGGCAGGCGGGTGTGAGAGAAAAAACGGCCCTCCGTAGAAGGGGCGGATGGTCGTGTTTGTGCGCGCAAAAGGCGTCACTGCGCTGGAGATTCCTCGGGAGATGGGTGGAGGCGCGACGAGGAGGGGATGGAGTGACGGGGTTTGTGCGCGCCAGGTGTGTCAGGGCGGGGGGAGGTGGTGCGCGACGGGTGCGTGGGGTGGGTCTGTGCGCGTTGGGTGCTCTTCACTGGTGGGCAAGCCACCAGTGGCACCCATTGGAACGTCGGCACTGGTGGGCGAGCCACCAGTGGCGCCCAAAGGAAGGGCATGCGACTTTGTGGTCACCGCCGGAAATGATCGGGGTTGGCGTTGGCGTAGCGGCTGAGGCGCACTTCGCGATCGTGGACATCGTCGTAGAAGCGGCAATCGATCTCATCGAGCAGCCCGTCCTCGTGCTGCTGCACGACGCGGTCGATCTGTGCGTCCAGCACGTCCTCCTCCTCGCTCAGGTTGTCCGCATCGAAGAGCGCGATGGCCTCTTCGACAATGGAGGCGTCTGTCGGCGCGCCGATGGCGCGGAATCCCTCGACGGCGATCCACCAGATCGGCTTCCACGCGTGGGCGAAGTAGAACTCGAAGCCGCCGTTGT
>CAZGVW010000210.1:0-12730 GCA_964529265.1 uncultured Phycisphaeraceae bacterium | reverse complement strand
GGGGCGGGGTACATCGGGTCGCACGCGGTGAAGCGGCTGATGGCGGACGGGCACAGCGTGTCGGTGATCGACAACCTGTTCCGCGGGCACAGGGAGGCGATCGAGATTCTGCAGGGCGCAGGACTGCCCGGGCGCGTGCAGTTTCATGAAGGGGATGTGGGCGACCGCGCGCTGGTGGATCGGGCGCTGCGCGAGGGCGCGATCGACACCGTGATGCACTTCGCGGCGCTGGCGTATGTCGGCGAATCGGTGACGCAGCCGCTGCGGTATCATCGCAACAACACCGCGGCGGCGCTGACGCTCATCGAGGCGTGCGACGCGGCGGGCGTGCAGCGGTTCGTGTTCTCATCGACGTGCGCGACGTACGGAGAGCCTTCGGACGAGTTCATTCCGATCCCGGAGACGTGCCCGCAGAGGCCGATCAACCCGTATGGGTGGTCGAAACTGCACGTGGAGCGGATTCTCTCGGATTACGCGGATGCGATGAGCGCGGCGAACCGGCCGTTTGCATACGCGGCGCTGCGGTATTTCAACGTGGCCGGGGCGGACTCGCAGGGGCTGATCGGCGAGCATCACGAACCGGAGACGCACCTGATCCCGCTCGTGCTGCAGGCGGCGGCGGGGATCAGGGATTCGATCACGATCTTCGGCACGGACTACGAGACGCCGGACGGCACGTGCATCCGCGACTACGTGCACGTGGAGGATCTGATCGATGCGCATGTGGCCGTCATGAAGGATCTGAAGCCTGAGAAGGCCGGTGGCGATCGCCGGTTCTACAACCTCGGGATCGGCCGCGGCTACAGCGTGCGCGAGATCATCGAGGCGTCGCGGCGCGTGACGGGGCGGGAGTTCATGGTGAAGGAGGGTCCGCGGCGGCCGGGCGACCCGCCGCGGCTGTTTGCCGACCCCGCGAAGATCCAGCGGGAACTGGGGTGGACCGCGCGGCACACGGACATTCACGGGATCATCGAGACGGCGTGGAGATGGATGCGGGAGCATCCGCGGGGGTATGGGGGGTAGGGCGCAACTGAGTCATCGGCGCGCTCTTCGGGGTGGAGTCCGCCACGACGCCCCCAGCGCTCACGAAGCGGCTCGGAGAGCCGTTCCACCAGGAAGTCAGAACGGGAATGTGACGCCGAGGTAGAACATCACGGCGTCGGTCCCGGGGTTGCGGTCGGAGCCGAAGATGCGGCCATTGGAGAAATGCTGCCACTGGATGCCGCCGGTCAGGCGCTCCGGCCCGTCGCCGAGGCGCAGCGTGAAGCCCATACCCGCGCGGGGCATGAAGTTGAACTCGGAGCCGCCGGGCGGCACTTCGTTGGTTGCGCCGAGCAGGCCCGCGCCGATGTTGGCGAAGACGGTCCAGTCGCGGCGTTCTTCTTCCTTGAGGAAGTGCCAGCGGAAGTTCACGATGAATGAGCCGCCGCCGGCGTCGCGGTCGCCGTCCTGATCGAAGAACCAGCCCGCGGCTTCGAGGCCGATCTCGAAGTCATCGACGAGGAAGTAGTCGAAGGAGACGAAGGCGTTGGCGTAGGCGGTGGAGTCGGAGCCGCCGACGGCCGCGCCGGCGCCGACCGTCCAGGACCATGCGCCGGACTCGCCCCACTCGGGGGTCGCCGCGGCGTCGGCCGGTGGGGCGCCGTCCGCGGGCGTTTCCGGCTGCGAGGCCACAGCCGCGGCGGGGTCGTATGACACGGCGGCGTGGGTGTTCGCAAGCGCTCCCGGCGCGGCGCCGAGCGCATTGGCGGCGATTCCGATGAACGCGACGCGGCGGAGCCGGCAACGGGGCGAAGGGCGGGGCTGGGGCATGGGGGCGGAAGGTACCGCAGGAGGCGCGTGATTTCATGGATCGCTCGCCGGTCGTGGGTGTAAGATCCGGGCTGCATGGCCGACCCGGGCGACGACATACTGCGGATGCAGGAGGCGCAGACGTTCCTCGAGCGCACGCTGGACGCGGTGGGCGAGGAGATCGAGGCGATCAAGCGCGATCTTCGGAGCGTTTCGGCGCGAGTCTCGGCGCTGGAGTCGGCGGCGCGCGGGGCGGATGAGGCGGGGGCGCCGGACGAGGGCGACACCGACGAACGGCCGTAGGCATTGCCTCAGCGGGCGCGCAGGCGCGGATCGAGCCAGAGCAGGACGAGATCCACGGCGAGGTTGAGCAGCACGAGCATCGTGGCGTAGACGATCACCACGCCCATGATGAGGAAGAGGTCTTTCGTGAGCACGGCGTTCACGAAGTGCTGCCCGACCCCTGGCACGTTGAACACGGATTCGACGACGAAGGAGCCCGTCATGGCGAAGGCCGCGGCGGGGCCGAGGTAACTCACGACGGGCAGGATGGCGTTGCGCAGGGCGTGCTTGAGGACGATGGTGCGCTCCGGCAGGCCCTTGGCGCGGGCGGTGCGGACGTAATCGGAGGCAAGGGCCTCGATCATGCCCATGCGCGTGAGCCGGGCGATGTACGCGGCGAAGGGGAGGCTGAGCGTGAACGCGGGGAGGAGCGCATCGGCCGGCGAGCCCCATGCGCCGACGCGTCCGACTCCGAGCAGCACGGGAAAGAGCAGCAGGAGCGCACTGCCCGTGAGGAACGCGGGCAGGCTGACGCCGACAAGGGCGATCGCAAGCGTGGCGAGGTCGGCGGGCGAGTTGGGGCGGAGCGCGCCGATCACACCCGCGCCGACGCCGATGAAGAGCGCCATGACGATGGCGAGGAGACCGAGGGCGACGGAGACGGGCAGGCTCCCGGCGAGAATCTCGTTCACCGTCCAGTCTTCGTGGCGGAGCGAGGGGCCGAAATCGAAGACCGGGGCGGCCCGCGCGTGCGATTCGCCGCGGACGCGCCGGGCGACGTAGTCGGCGCCGCTCGCATCGGCGAGGTACTGGCCGTAGAAGACCCAGGGATGATCGAGGTTGTAGCGTCGCTCCATCGCGGCGAGCACGGCGGGCGGCGGGCGGCGGCCCTCATCGTTCACGACCGCCGAGCCCGGCAGCGCCCACGCGAGCGCGAACGTGATCGTGTACACCGCGAAGATGATGAAGGGGGTCTGGAGCAGGCGTGAGATGATGAGCCGGAGCATGGGGCGTGGGCGGCCTCAGTAAGCGGCCTCAGCGGGGGCGGGGCCGGCGGGCGCCTTCTCGATCTCCCAGAAGTACTGCGTGACGCGGGGATGCCGGCTGATGTGGCGCATCCGATCGGGGTCAAACATGTAGTAGCGCACCTGCTGGAAGAGCGGGATCAGAGGAAGCGCTTCCTGCACGAGGTAGCGCTCGGCCTCCTCCAGAATGCGCATGCGCTGGGCCGGGTCCGTCTCCACCTGCGCGCGGTCGAGGAGGCCGTCGTAGTGCGGGTCGCTGAACGCGCGGTCGTTGTTTCCGTCACCCGTGCGGTTGATCTCGAGGAACGTGGTCGGATCGCCGTAGTCGCCGAACCAGTTGCCGCGGGCCACCATGTAGTTGTGGTTCTTCAGATCGTCCTTGAAGATCTTGCTCTCCTTCGGCGCGATGCGGCTGCGCACGCCGAGTTCCTTCTCCCACATGGCCTGGAGGGCCTGCGCGATGTCCTCGTGGTAGGAGGCGGTGGAGCACAGGAGTTCCACGATCGGAAAAGGCTCTCCCGCGGCGTTCTCGCGCTTGCCGTCGC
Source organism: uncultured Phycisphaeraceae bacterium (assembly GCA_964529265.1). Lineage (GTDB taxonomy): Bacteria > Planctomycetota > Phycisphaerae > Phycisphaerales > UBA1924 > CAZGVW01. The sequence continues at coordinate 9,087 of CAZGVW010000210.1, read as the reverse complement.
CGTCAGTGTCGCGCCAGCCCGCCTCATCGAGGAGTTTCCTTGCCGCGGCAGGCTCGTGGGGCAGCGTGCGGATCGCGTGTGAGGGGTCATATCCGGGGATGCTGTCCCGCGGGATGAGCGTCTCGGCCAGCGGCTCATCCACGCGGCGGACGCGATCGACGACGTCGCGCTTGTTCACAGCCATGGCGAACGCGCGGCGGACGCGGGGATCGTGGAACGGGTTGGCGCGGCCGTCGGGCAACGCTCGCTTGCAGTTGAAGGACCAGAAGTACGTGCCGAAGTTGGGCACGCCGATGACGTCGTCGCGCTTCCCGCGTTTCGCGTCGTCGATCAGATCGGGCAGGTAATCGACGACGACTTCCTCCACCCAGTCCACGGCGCCCGTCTCGTAGGCCAGCAGCGCCGTGTTCGGGTTGGTCATGAACACGATCGAGACGGAGTCCGATCGGATCATGTCCTGATTCCAGTAATACGGGTTGCGCTCCAGGCGCATGTCGCGCTTGAAGCGCCAGGAGCGGACGATCATCGGGCCGTTGGAGACGATGTGCGGCGGGCGCGTCCAGTCGCGCTGCTCCTGAATCGCTCCGGTCGCGGCGTTCACCGTCGTGCAGCGCTCGACAGACGGCGGGTGCGCGGGGTGGAAGGGCGCGAAGCAGCACAGATCGAGGAAATAAGGCGTGGGGCGCGTGAGGCGCACCTCGAGCGTGTGATCGTCAATCGCCCGCAGCCCCACCGATCGCTCGAACTCCTCCATCGCCTCCGCGCGAAGGCGCTCCGCCGCGGCGGCTGTGCGCTCCGCGGCGGGCCGCAGGCCATACTCCTGCACCTGCCGGCCGCGCCAGTGGAAGAACTCCTCCGCGCCCTCGATCAGAAAGAACATCTGCGTGTAATCGGCCGCAGCGTCCGGCAGCATGGCCCGGCGCCAGGAGCGCACAAAATCCTGCGCCGTCACGGAGTCGCCGTTCGACCACTGCGCCTCCTCGCGCACGTGAAACGTGTACGTCCGCCCGTCATCCGAAATCTCCCACCGCTCCGCCGCGGCGGGCAGGATCTCGAACGTGTCGTTGTCCCAGCGCGTCAGGCCCTCGAAAATCGAGTAGCACAGGCGGATGTCCTGGTTGTAGGACATGCGCTGCGGATCGAGCGTGAAGAAGTCATCCTTCTGCGCCATCACATAGTCGGCGGGCGGAAGGGGATCGCCCGTCCGCAGCGCGAACCCGGCCGCGGCGGCGAGCGCCGCGATGAGGACGAGGAGCCTCCACATGGGTGCAGCATACGCGCGCGCCGCGCTGCCGCGCGAGAGCCATGCGACGAATCAAGAACCGGTCGCTTTGTCAGTTGCCCTTGAGGCCCCGCGTCAGCGCCGCGGAGTCCAGCCGGTAGGGCGCCGCGGCAAGGCGGCCGCGCGGGCCGATCCAGCTCATCACGGCGTCGCGGAAGGGTTTCGCCACGCCCTGCATCGCCGCGGAGACGGTCTCCTCGACCACCGCGGGCGCCGGCTGGCGCGTGAGCGCCTGGTGCGAGAACACGAGCACCGCCTCGGAGGCGATGGCGAGATCATCCACAAGGCCGTCCGCGCCCAACTTCCCCCCGGCGTCTACTGCCTGCTCGATGAGCACGAGGGCGTAGCCCAGCGTGTGCCCGCCGAGTTCAGCAAAGGCGATGGCCGCGGCGGAGTCCACATCGTTCGCCGGCAAGCGTCGAGTCAGAGAGTCGCGCGCGATGAGAACAGCGCGGAGCACGATCTCCTGCGTCCGGCGCTCAGCGTCGCCCGCCACCCGGCGAGTCGCGACCTGCTTCGCCATGGCGGAGGCCATCACCGTCATGAGGCGGGCGCTCAGAGGGGTGCGCTCCGGCACGCTGGTGAGGGCGAGCACGATGGCGTCCGCGACCAGGATGTCCTTCTCCTGGGCCAATGCCTGGCTCATGCGGTCGATGGCCGTATCGAGCATGTTGGCCGGGACAACCGAGCCGCCCGCGGTTTCGACGATGAGTGTTGACCTGAGCCCCGATGCCGCGGCATAGCGGACCGCCGCCCGCTCGTTCCCCAAGCCCTCGAGCAGCGCGTCAACCCCGTTCTCAGCCGCGGCGGCGCCCGCGATCTGGAGGGCACACAGCGAAACCCCGACATCCGGCGACCCGGCGAGCCCCTTGAGGCGCGGACCCAGGGCCCGGTTCAGGGCCAGACGAAACCCCTTGGAGGGCTGCTGGCCCGCGCGCGTGAGGCTTGCGAGCAGCGCATCCCTTCCCGCCTGCCGCGCCGCGGGGTCGGTGGACTGCAACCGCTCCAGGTTGGCGTTCACGAACCCTTCAAGCGTGCTCACCTGCTGGGGGTTCAGCGTGGGCGAGGTGATGATGTCATCGGTGAGGGCGTTGGCCTGAGCCCGCGCGGGCGAACAGATGGCGCCCAAGATCGCCAGTGCAAGCGTGAAGATGGCCGTGTGACGTGTCCGTGTGCGCATGGAATGGACGTCTTCGCTGGCGCCAGCGATCCGGCCGGCGGCTGTGCCCAAGAAGTTCGGACGATCCCGACCGCCGGTTCCCGCGGGGCCGGAGCGGCGGCGCCAACGGACCATGGGACGCCCCGGGTGAGCCGGGGACGCCGGACGAGGCGCTCCGACGCCGAGGCGGGAGGGCGGACGGTATCACCCGCCTCCAGAACCGTCAAACATTCCGCCGGCCCGCGTTGGCCGGGGCCTTGGCGGCCCGTATTCTTCGCCGGGGGCCCCCCGATGCGGCCCGCGCGGCGGAGCCGCCCGACCATGCACAGAACCGTCTCCATCACGCTCGTGACCCTCGGCGCCCTGTGGGCGGGGACGCTGGTGGTCGTGGGCGCCCTGCTCACGGCTGGCACCTTCCCGACCGTGGTCTCGCTGGGGTCGATGACGGTGTGCTTGGGGCTGACGTTCATCTCCGCCGGCCTTTTCGTGTTCCAGGTGGTGGTGGCGGACCGACTCTTTCCGCATGTGGCGCGGCCGCTGCGCGCCTCGACGGAGGCGACGCTGGGCGTCTTTCTGGCGCTCGGCGGCGCCGCGATCATGATCCTCGCGCTTCAGGAGACGGGCCTATGACGGTGCTGAAGGGCCTGCGGGCCCGTTTCGGGGGAGCGGCGCTCGGCGCCGCGTGCGCGGGGCTGCTCATGATCGCGGCCGGTGCTCAGGCCCAGAATCAAACCGACCCGGCGCCAATCGAGGCGTCTCCCGCGCCGATCGCGATCAATCCGGCGCCTGCGCCGCTCTCGGAAGTGGAGCGCGTCCTCGTCGAGCAGAGCACGGCGCTCGGCCTGGCGCGCCTGGCCCTGCTCTACGTGCGGCAGGTGGCCGAGCCGCGCCCGGACGACTACCGCATCGCCGCGCTCATGCTGGGCGAGGCGCGTCGGCGCCTGCCGGAGCACATCGAATTGCTGCGCCTCGAGATCGAGGCCTGGCACGCCGCGGGCGACGACGAGCGCTCCCTGGAGCGCACCGCCGACCTCGTGCGGCTCGACCCCGCCGACACTGTGGCGCAACTCCGGCTGATCTCCTCGCGCCTGCGCGAATATCAAAGCGCCGAGGAGCGCGAGGAGGTGTTCGAACGGCTTCTTTCGCACGACGGCCGCCGCCTCGACGACTCCGTCCGCAGCCGGCTCGCGCTCGATTCGGCCCTGCTGGCCCGGGAGCGCGGCGACAACGAAAAGTTCGTCGCGCGGCTCACCCAGGCTCTGCAACTCGACGCCACGAACAAGGAAGCCGCCCTCGCCGCGGCAACGTGGTCGCTGCACCGCATCTCCGACCCGCTCCAGCGCATCGAGGTGCTCATCAACGTCGTGCTCGCCGACCCCATCGACGTCAACGGCTACCTCGCGCTCGCCAAGGAACTCCTGTCGCAGGGCGCGTACACGAGCGCCGACCGCTTCCTCGGCCGCTGCCTCGATCTCTACAACGCGATGCAGCTGCAACTGGACGACGAGTTCACGTCCGACCTCTACTACTCGGCGTGGGGCGTGCAGGGCGCGAAGGCCACGCTCGATCAATACCGCAAGGAGGAGCAGGATGCGCAATACGTCATCAGGAAACTGAAGGAGGCCAAGGAGCAGGCCGGCGAAGACCCGATGACCGTCCCGGACTATGAGCCGAGCGTCGTGCTCGAGAAACTCCGGCTCATCACCGCCATTGCGGTCGATTCGGGAGAGGACATCCACGCATCGATGGAGCGCATGATCCTCGCCACGAACGCCGCGATCATGAACCTCGCCCGCCGCGCCGAAGAATCGCCCGAGTTCATCGAAAGCGCGATCGAGTTCAAGCGCCACTTCGAGAGCGATCTCCTGTGGCTCAGCCTCTGGTCGGTCGCGTTCACGAAGCAAGTGGATTTCGGCTCCGACCAGGTGAGAACCGGCCTCCAGAAACTGAGGGCAGGCTACGAGCAGATCGCGCCCCACATGAACGAGAGCGGCCGCCAGGTTTTTACAGGCTGGTTCGCGCTCCGCGAAGGCCGCCTCGACGAGGCCGAAGCCGCGTTCGCGCCCCTCGCCGACGAAGACCCCCGCGCCCGCGTCGGCCTCATCGCCATCGCCGAAGCGCGCGACGACCGCCGCGGCGCGCTCCTTCATCTCGCCAAAATAGCGGCGGCCGAGCCCGGCGCGCCCCCCTACCCCCAACTGCCCTACGGCATGTTCGCGCGCTCGCGCATCGGCTTCATCCTCCGCGAACGGCTCAGCCCCAGCGCCGATGTGCTCGCCGTCGAAAGAGCCATTGCACGTTTGCCCGCGGCGCTCGACGAGATCACGCAATCCGCCGAAGCCTTCCTCCACCTCTCCGCGCGCCAGGTGAAGCCCATCGCCGGCCCCTTCGACTCCGCCGATATCCGGATCAAGATCATCAACACCAGCCCGTTCGCGCTCGCCGTCGGCCCGTCGGCGCCCATCAACTCCTCCTTCATCCTCGCGCCGCGCGTGCTCGTCGATGGATATCCGATTCTCCAGGAACTCAAGCCGGAAGTGGTCTCGCTCGATCGCCGCCTGCGCCTGCGCCCGGGCGAGGAACTCACCGCCACCGTGTGGGCGGGCCAGGGCGATACGGGCCTCATCATCACGCACCTGGCCGATAAGCCCATCAGCGTGCGCTGGAACGTGATCCAGGGCTTCCAGATTCCGACCGCCGACCAGGAGTCCGCGGCTCAGTACCGCCCCGGCGCGCTCTGCGCCGCCGCGGAGTCCGATCTTCAGACCCGCAGCGGTTTCCAGCGCTCGGGGAAGGATCTCGAAGCCTTCGTCGCGGCGCTCCGCACGGCCCGCGGCGAGCGCTTCCTCGGCCTGATGATCGAAGCCCGCCGACGACTCATCGACGTCGATCTCAGTCTCCCCAGCGCACCGCCTCCGCCGCCCGTGCGCCCCAGCCACCCCACACCCGAGGAAATCGCCGCCATCACCGCCCACCGCGCCCTTCAGCATCAGCATCGCGCCGCCGTCGCGCAGGCGGTCGCCGAGCGCCTCGCCGCCGTCACGCCGGAAGAGCGCGCCTTCGCCATGCTCATCCTGCCGCCCGGCTGGGCCGTCGAAGAGGCGCAGATCATCGACGATCTCGCCGCCACCGATCCGTCCCCCGCCGTCCGCCTCGCCATGCTCATCTCACGCGTCTCCGAGGCGGATGATCCCCTCTTCACCGCGACCACCACCGGCGATGACCCGATGCTCGCCGAGGTCGCCTCGCTGGTGCGCGCCCGTCGCGCCCATGAAGAGGAACACCTGCGCCAGGCCGAACAGGCCGAGCAGGCCAAGCCCGCGGCCACCGAAACCCCGGACGGCTTCGGAGATTTCCGCACCCCGGGAGGCTCCTCCGGAAATCCGGGCCGCTGACCCCGGTCCGCGAATCGACCTCCTCCCGTTCCGGCCTCGACCCCACCCCTCCGGAAGCGCCGCCTCCGCCGAGTTTGTCGCGCCGAGCGCCCGGGCAAGCGGGCGAACCCGCGACGCTGGTCCGGCCTGCACGCCGTCCGTTTCGCCGCGCCGCCGCGGGGCCGCTCCACCCACCCCCCCTCCCGGCCGATCCCCCAGATGCGCGTCCTCCGCCCCTTCCGGGGAACCCACAGGACGCGATGGAGGAGGCAGGGATGACCTTCCACACGAACCCGACCGATGGCTCGCCCGCGCCGGGGAGCGGCGCCCGCGAAGCCCCGAAAAAAGCACAGCGGCGGGAGGAACCCGATCGCGCTCAGCGCTCGAGGGAGAGAGCGGCTGAACGCATCGAACGATCGGGTCCGACAAATGCCGAGGTCCTGAAGAAAGTCGCCGAAAAGGCGACCGAGGTTCCACCTCGCGAGGACCTGCTCGAGATCAGCATCGCCGCGGCCAGGTACGCCCTGACGAACCTGGAATCCGCACGGCTGTTCGCGGAGCAGATCCGGGCCGAGTTCGAACTCTCGCGAGAGGACCAGGTGGAAGCCGCGGCCGGCCGGCCGAGCGCCGACCACGCCGCGTCGATCCTCGCGGGCTGATCGCCCCAGAGCCCCACCCCCCGCGCTGCGGGGGGCGCCGGGCCGCGCCCATCGTGCGCGCGGCCCTGTCTGCTGCGCATGTCGATTACTTGCGGCGCGACGAGATGCGCACGCGGCCCTTGCCCTTCGTGATCTCGCCGATCACGAACACATCCTCGCCCAGGCGCTCCAGTTTCTCCTTCACGGATGACGCAAAGGTCGGGCGCACGATGAGGCAGTAGCCGAGCCCCATGTTGAAGACCTGCCGCATCTCGTCTTCCGCGACACGGCCGTGCCGCTGAAGGAAGGGGAACACCGGCGGCACGGGCCATGCGGTTTCGTCGATCACGGCGTCCACCCCCTCGTGCAGGGCGAGCTCCAGGTTCCCGTCGAGGCCCCAGCCGGTGATGTGCGCCATGCCGGTGATGATCTTCTTCACGCGATAGCCGCGCTGCACGCGCACGATCGAATCCGCATAGATGCGCGTGGGCGTGAGCAGCACGGCGCCGAGGGGGCGATCCGCGTCGAGGTCCGGATGAACCTCGTGCAGATCCAACCCGGCCCGCTCCACCACCGCGCGCACCAGCGAATACCCGTTGCTGTGCACGCCGCTCGAGGCCAGGCCCAGCACCACGTCGCCCGGCTCCACGCGCGTCGAATCCATCGCGCGCTTCAGTTCCACCACGCCCACCGCGAAGCCGGCGAGGTCGAACTCGCCCTCCGCGTACACGTCCGGCATCTCGGCGGTCTCGCCGCCCAGCAGCGCCGCGCCGCTCTGGCGGCACCCCTCGGCCACGCCCTTGATGATGTCCGCCAGGCGCTCCGGAACCACCCGGTTCACCGCGATGTAGTCGAGGAAGAAGAGCGGCTCCGCGCCCTGCACGATCAGGTCGTTCACGTTCATCGCGACCAGGTCGATCCCGATCGTGTCATACGCGTCCATCGCCGACGCCAACTTCACCTTCGTGCCCACGCCGTCGGTGCACGCCACGAGCACCGGGTCGCGGTAGTTGCGCTTGAAGAGGCGCTCGTTGTAGTCGAGCCGGAACATCCCCGCGAAACCGCCGGGGTTGTCGATCACGCGCGAGGAATGCGTCCGCCGCATCATCGCCTGAATCAGGTCGACGAAGCGGTCTCCCTCCTCGATGGAGACGCCCGAGGCGGCGTAGGTCAGGGGCTCATCCACCTTTACGGGCGGACGGGGCGGGCGCCGGGCTGTCCGGTGGCTCATGGCCGAAGCATAACGAAGCCCGGTCGCGCGACGGGCGCCGCCCGCCCACGCTATCCTTCTCCCCCCCGTGAGATTCCTGCTCATCGACAGCGTGATCGAACTCGGCCCGGAGCGCGGCGTGGCGATCAAGAACGTCGCCGCGGGCGAGGAGTACCTCGCCGACCACTTTCCCACGTTCCCGGTGCTGCCCGGCGTGTTCATGGTCGAGGCGCTCGCGCAGACCGCCCGCCGCGTGCTCGCCGCGCGCAGCCCGGACCTGTCCCGGCACGTGCTGGGCAGTGTGCGAGCGCTCAAGTTCGGCGCCATGGTGCGCCCGGGCGAGGCCCTGCGCGTCGAGGTGAACCTGACGGGCGAGGGCGAGGGCGGAGTGTTCGAGTTCCGCGGAACGGGCGTGGTCGTCCGCGCGGGCGAAACGCCTTCCGCGGCTGCCCGGCCCGCCGTCAGCGGCAGGTTCACCATGCGGCCGTTGCGCACCGGGACGGAAAAGGCCCTCGTGGCGTGAATCGGCCCGATCGGCGATACTGCCGCCGGGCGGCTCCTCCCGCCGAAGAACGACAGCAAAGGACGGATTCGAATGACCAGAGACGATGTGTTCGAGAAGGTTCGCGAGGTGCTGGTGGACGCCCTTGGGGTGGACGAGGACGAAGTCACGCCCGAGGCCAGCCTCACCGCCGACCTCGGCGCGGAGTCCATCGACTTCCTCGACATCGTCTTCAAACTGGAGCAGGCCTTCGGCTTCAAGATCGCCCAGGGCGAACTCTTCCCGGAGAACGTGGCCCAGGACCCCGAATACGTCATGGACGGCAAGGTCACGCCCAAGGGCCTGGCCGCCCTCAAGGCGCGCCTCCCGCACGTGGATTTCTCCGGCTTCGAGCGCAACCCGGAACTCACGAAGGTCGCCGACGCCTTCACCGTGCAGGCGGTGGTGCGGTTCGTCGAATCCAAACTTCAGGGCGCAAAGGCCTGAACCGGGCGGCGCCACCCCCCACCGCCCACCATCACCCGCCCCGGAGCGCTTCCCGTGCGCTGGATGTGGATTGATCGCATCGTCGAACTGCGCCCGCGCGAGCGGATGGTCGCGGTGAAGGCCATCAGCCTCGCCGAGGAGCACCTGCACGATCACTTCGCGGCTGACGAGGCGCTCGGGCTCCCCGCGACGCCGGTGATGCCCGCATCGCTCATCATCGAGGGGATGGCGCAGACCGCCGGCATCCTGGTCGGCCACGCGGAGGAGTTCCGCGAGAAGGTGATCCTGGCGAAGATCGGGCGGGCGCAGATCGATGAGGATGCGCTCCCCGGGGACACGCTGCGCTACACGGCCACCATCGCGCAGATGGATGCCGCGGGCGCGGCGACGGAGGGAATCGTGGAGATTCTGCGTCCGGTGGCGGGGGCGATCCCGG
>CAZGVW010000209.1:0-3438 GCA_964529265.1 uncultured Phycisphaeraceae bacterium | reverse complement strand
GCCCCGAGATCAGCCCCCTCGCGCCGCGCCTCGAGCAGCTCAAGATCGATCCCGAGAAGATCGGCAAGCTCATCGGCCCCGGCGGCAAGACCATCCGCGCCATCCAGGATCGCTGGGGCGCGAACATCGACGTCGAGGACGACGGCACCGTCTTCGTCTCCGCGTCCAACGGCGAAGCCCTCGCCGGCGCCAAGGCCGAAGTCGAAGCGCTCGCCGCGGAGATCAAGGTCGGCACCGTCTACACCGGCAAGGTCGTCAGCGTGAAGGATTTCGGCGCGTTCATCGAACTCGCGCCCGGCACCGACGGCATGTGCCACATCTCCGAACTCGCCGAGGGCTACGTGAAAGCCGTCACCGACGTCGTGAAGATCGGCGACACCGTCACCGTCAAGGTCATCAACGTGGACGATCAGGGCCGCATCAAACTCAGCCGCAAGGCCGTCCTCGCCGAAGCCGCCGCGGCCGGCGCCGCGGGCTGAAGCAGCGCGACAAACCGCGTTCTCGCCATCGCCACACGCCTCCGGGGGCTCGAACACCCCGGGGCGTTTGGGGGTCCGGCGCCGGGGGTTGTTCCGAGGGGTGTTGACCGCGCTGTTCTCGGTCGTTAATCTGGAGAAGAAGCGGCCGGGTTCGCGGCCGCCCTTCGCCATGGCAGGCCAGCAGAGCCCTGCCTCGCTGGTCATTCTGCGAAGGGGCGATGTGCTTCGTGGGGAGGTTGGCGCGATCTGCCTTCGCCGGCAGCGCGTCTCGAAACCTCCGATCCAGATTCGCGGCGGCGCTCTCTCCCGTCGCACGGGTCCCCGCCGCGCGCCAGAGGACGGCCATGAGTGACCAGCACAGCGGCCAACTCACCGACGTGGAGGGTCTGGTGAAATGGTTCGACCCGCGCAAGGGGTACGGATTCATCATCGGACCCGAAGGACAGGACATCTTCGCGCATTTTTCCCGGATCGAGGGGGATGGCTTCCGCGTGCTCAAGGATGGCGCCACGGTGATGTATGACGCCGTGCTCGGCGATAAAGGGTGGCAGGCCACCCGCGTCGTGCGCAAGGATGAGCCGGAAGTGACCGTGCGACCCCAGCGCGGTTATGCGCGAAGCCCCCGTCGCTGAGCGGCTGTGCAGACAACCCGCCGTTTCGGTTCGCCGCCCATCGGGCGCGCTTCGCGGAGCGCCGGCGGGCGGCGGAGGTATCGTGCCACCCGATGTCCACCGTCGATCTTTTTGCCGGCGCCGCCCTGTGCCTCGCCGTCGCCGCGCCGGTGTCGTGGATGCTCATCCGCCGCTCCGCCCGCCGCGCCCGCCTCGCCGAGCGCCGCGCCCGCACCGCCGAGCGCATGGCCGAGAGCGCCGCGAGGACCGGAGGCCTGGCGCACGAGATCAAGAACCCGCTCTCCACCATCGGCCTCAACGCGCAACTGCTCGCCGAGGGCGTGGCCGAGAGCGACATGCAGCCGGAGGAGAAGGATCGGCTCGTCCGCCGCGTCGGCGTGCTGCGCCGCGAGGTCGATCGCCTGCGCGACATTCTCGAATCGTTCCTGCGGTTTGCGGGCGAGGTGCGCCTCGATCCGCGCCCCGCGAACCTGAACGATCTGCTGGAGGAACTCGCGGATTTCTATCTGCCGCAGGCCCAGCGCCACGGTGTGCGCCTGCGCGTGAGCCCCGCGCCGGAGGCGGCGGTCGCGAACGTGGACCCCGGCCAGATGAAGCAGGCCCTGCTCAACCTCATGATCAACGCCACGCAGGCGATGGCCGGCGCCGACGATTCGAAGCCCGGCGCCGCGCAGCGCGAACTCATGCTGCGCTGCGAACTGGCGCGCGACGACGAGAAGCAGCCCGTCTGCCGCGTACACGTCACCGACACCGGCCCCGGCATCAATGCGGAGCGCATGGCGCGGCTCTTCCAGCCCTATTTCACCACGAAATCCGGCGGCGCGGGGCTCGGGCTCTCGATCACGCGGCGGATCGTCGAAGCGCACGGCGGGCGCATCGAGGCGCACTCGGAGGACGGGCGCGGCGCCGATTTCATCATCACGCTGCCGCGGCTTGTTGCGGGGCCGGAGGCGCGCCCGATCACGCGCTAGGCTGGCCCGCCTGCGGTCCGGATGACCCGTCGCCCGCGATCGATGACCGCATCGCGGTGTCGGCCATGACGTTCTTCATCCGGTAGTAGTCCATGATCCCGAGGTTGCCCTTGCGGAAGGCCTCGGCCATCGCCTTGGGCACTTCGGCCTCGGCGAGCACGACGAGCGCGCGGTTCTCGTGGATCTTGGCCTTGTTTTCCTGCTCCTGCGCCATCGCCATGGCGCGGCGCTTCTCGGCCTCGGCCTGGAAGCGCTTCTTGTCCGCCTCGGCCTGATCGGCCTGGATGATGGCGCCGATGTTCTGGCCCACGTCGATGTCGGCGATGTCGATGGAGAGGATCTCGAATGCGGTGCCCGCGTCGAGGCCCTTCTCGAGGACGGTCTTGCTGATGCGGTCGGGGTTTTCGAGCACTTCCTTGTGGGTGCGCGCCGAGCCGATGGTGGTGACGATGCCCTCGCCGACGCGGGCGATGATGGTTTCCTCGGTGGCGCCGCCGACGAGCCGCGCGATGTTGGCGCGCACGGTGACGCGGGCCTTGACCTTCAGCTGGATGCCGTCCTGCGCGACGGCGTCGATGGTGGCGCGGGGGCCGGAGCCGCTGGGGCAATCGATGACCTTGGGGTTCACCGAGGTCTGCACGGCGTCCAGGATGTCGCGGCCGGCGAGGTCGATGGCGCAGGCGGTGTTCCAGGGGAGATCGATGTTGGCGCGGTTCGCCGCGATGAGCGCATTGATCACGCTGGGCACGCGTCCGCCGGCGAGGTAGTGCGTTTCCAGTTGATTCGTCGAGATCTGGATGCCTGATTTCACGGCGCGGATGCGGCTGTAGACGATGGTGCGCGGATCGACCTTGCGCAGGCGCATGCCGATGAGTTCGAAGATGCTGACCGGCGCGCCGGAGAGCAGGGCCTGGAGCCACAGGTTGAAGAACTGGGCGACGATCACCACCAGCACGAGCAGGATGAGTGCGGCGATGATCACGCCGACGATGAACAGTGCGTTGCCTGGCATGAAGTGGTCTCTCGAAAGGTCATGAAGGCGCGGGACTCGGGTGAGCCGTTGAGCCCACCATTATGCGCGACGGGCGGGTCCGGCGCCGGACGGCGTCGCGAGGTCGGCCCTCGCCGCGGCTTCGAGGGAGAGGCGCTCGCCGGCGTTGCGGGCTTGGACGACGGCGCGGATGGCATCTTCTCGCCGCATTGCGATTTGGCGCGGGGCGCGGCGCCCTCACACCACATGGCGAACCTTGATGCGGTTGCCTTCGACGGCGGTGACGCGCACCTGCGATCCCGCGGCGATGAAGCCGCTTTCGGCGGTGGCCTCGATGCGCTCGCCCTCGATGCGCACCATGCCGA
>CAZGVW010000208.1:0-6934 GCA_964529265.1 uncultured Phycisphaeraceae bacterium | reverse complement strand
ATTGAGGCGCGAAGCTCCAGAGCCGCGGAAGCCGGCGGCCGGGCCCCCGCCGACGGCGCCCGCGCCCGCACCACCCCCAAGCGCTGCGGCGTCATCGGCACCGGAATCGGCAGCTGTACCTGCAGCGGCACCTGCCCCGGCACCGGCTGCTGCGCGAACTGCGACTCCTCCGCCGGCGGCCCCTCCGGTTCCATCGCCAGCACGGACCGTCGCTCCGGCGCCCGGAGCGGCTCCCGCGCCGAAGGCGGCGCCTCCCCCGCCGAGCCCGCCCCCGCCACCATCCGAACCGCGCGTGTGGACCGGCGAGCCGCCGCGGCGCTTCGACTGGGAGAGCCTCGTTGGCGTCAAGCTGTTCTCCGCGATCGCCGGCATCGCGCTCGTCATCGCGGCGATCTTCTTTCTGAAGTTCTCAGTCGATCAGGGCTGGCTGCAGCCGCCCGTGCGCTTCGCGATCGGCGTCATCACCGCGATTGCGCTGCTCGTCGTCTGCGAGATGAAGGCGGCGCGGCGGTATCCGGTGACCGCGAATGCGATGGACGCGGCGGCCATCGCGATTCTCTTCTCCACGTTCTTCGCCGGCCACGCGTTGTGGAACCTGATTCCGGGCTCGGTGACGTTCGTGCTGCTCGCGATCGTCACGGCCGTCGCGGTGCTGCTGTCGATCCGGCGCGACTCGCTGTTCATCGCGGTGCTCGGTCTGCTCGGCGGGTTCGCGACGCCAATTCTGTTGTCCACCGGCGAGAACCAGCCCGTTCCACTATTCGCCTACCTGCTGCTGCTGAACGTCGGCCTCGCGTGGGTCGCGTACCGCAAGCGATGGACGTCGGTCACGTGGCTCTCGCTCATCTTCACCACGATCTACCAGTGGGGCTGGGTGTTCACATTCCTCGACGCCTCGCAGCTGCCGCTCGCCATGGGGATCTTCCTGATTTTCCCGCTGGCGGCGGTGGGCGGTCTGCTGATCCGCCGGCGCGGCGACGCAGCGGGTGGGGACGATGCCGATCGCAGCTTCGAGCGCGGCGCGCTGATCTCGGCGGCGCTGCCCGCGATCTTCGCGGTGTACCTGGCGGCCGTCCCTGAGTACGGTGCACGGCCCGGACTGCTGTTCGGCTTCGTGCTGCTGCTCGACATCGGCCTGTTTGCCATCGCCCTCGCGCGACGCGAGGCGATCCTGCACGGCATCGCCGGATTGACCACGGTGCTGACGATGGCGATCTGGATGGCGCTGTCGTACCAGCCGGGCGCGTGGACGATCGTGCTGCCGTATGTCGCGACGTTCGTTGTCTTCTTCATGATGGCGCCGGCTATTGAGGGCGTCGTCAGGCCGGACCTGAAGGTCCGGCCGTCCATGGGCGAGGTCGGGTCGTCCATCACGTCGAGAGCCGCGCTCACGGCCGGGATGCTGCTGTTCGTGTTCCCGGTCCTGGCCGGGATCGAGCCGGCGACGGCGCATCCGCGGCTGCTGTTCGGGGTGCTGCTCGCGCTCGTCGTGTTCGTCGCGTGGCGGGCGACGTCGATGCGCGCCGGCCACATCTATCACGTCGCCGCCTTCTTTGCGGTGGGCGCGCAGGCGGTCTGGTCCGCGGAGCATCTGACGATCGACCGGCTCGACGCCGCGGTGCTGCTGTACGCCGTGTTCGGGATCGTCGCGCTGGCGGTGCCGGTGGTGGCGCGGCGCACCGGACGCGCGCTGACGCCGGCGTGGGGCAGCGGCCTCGTGCTGCTCGCGAGCCTGGCACTGCTGCTGTTCCTGTCGCTTGGATCGGTCGCACCGGCGGCGCTGTGGGCGCTGGCGCTGCTGCTGGCCATTCTGAACGCCGCGCTGTTCATCGAGAGCGCCGCCGGCCGTCTGCCGCTGCTGTCGCAGATCGGCAGTCTGCTCTCCTGGGTGATTCTGGCGAGCTGGTGGACGATCGCCGGCGCCGCGGTCGGCATCATGCCGTCGCTCGCCGTGCTGACGCTGCTCACGCTGGTCACGCTCGCGGGACACGCGTGGTCAGTGCGCGGGCAGCCGGCCGATCTGCCGCAGGGGCAGATGCTGGCGTGGAGCAACGGCCTGTATCTCGCACTCGTCGGCCATTTGTTCCTGCTGGTCGTGGCCGCGAATCGCGCCTGGTCGATTCCGCCGCAGCCGTTGTTCGGTGCGCTGCTGGTCATGACGCTGGCGACGAGCGCGGCGTCGCTGTACGCCCGGACGGGCGGCCTTCATGTCGGCGGCACCGTCGCGGCGGCGCTCGTCGTCGCGCAGTGGTGCATGATCGCCGGCGCCCCGCCGTACGGCCTGGTCGCGCTCGTGGCGGTCCTGGCCGTCTCGGCCTACGCGCTCGTCTGGATCCGGCTGCTGCGAGGACAGGTGCCGGCGGCCTCGGTCGCGGCGGCCGCCACGGCGTTCATCGGCACGATTGGCGTGATCGCGGCGACCGCCGGCCGGGGGCAGCCGCCCTTCGCCGGCGTCGTGATCGCGCACGCCGCGAGCCTGCTGATCCTGCTCGCGATCGCGTGGCGGCGCCAGTGGCGCGCGCTCGCGGCCGCCGCGGTGGCGCCCGCCTGGCTCGCCGTCCTCCAGTGGCAGTGGCTGCCGTCGGCGACGCCGGCGCAGATCCTCATCCTCGCCGGCGTGCTCTACGCGTTGTTCGTCGCGTACCCGTTCGTCATCGGCCGCGGCGGCGCGCAGGCGCGGGAGCCGTACCTCGCGGCGGTCCTCGCGAGCGCGATGTTCTTCTTCGCCGGGCGAACGGCGTTCCTTCGCGGCGGGCTCGAATCGGTGATCGGCATCGTCCCGGTGGCGACCGGCGCGATCCTGGCGCTGCTCGTCCGCCAATTGCTGCGGATGCAGCCAGCCGGCGCGCGCGACCTGGGTCGGCTGGCGCTGGTGGCCGGCGCGGCGCTCGCGTTCGTCACCGTCGCGATTCCGCTGCAGCTCGAGGAACAGTGGATTACGATCGGCTGGGCGCTCGAGGGCGCGGCGCTCGCGTGGCTGTTCCGCCGCATTCCCCATCGCGGCCTGCTCTATGCCGCGAGCGGCTTGCTCGTCGTGGTCTTCATCCGCCTCGCGGCGAACCCGTGGGTCCTGGTCTACGAACCGCGCGGCGAGATGCGGATCTTCAACTGGTATCTCTACACCTACCTGATCTGCGCGGCGGCGATGCTGATCGCCGGCTGGTGGCTCTCGAAGACCAACGACACGATGGCGCTGCTGCCGCGTCCGTCGCGGTGGCTGCCCGCGTGCGCGGTGATCGTGCTGTTCCTGCTCGTGAACATCGAGATCGCCGACTACTACGCGACCGGTCCGGCGATCGTGTTCCGCTTCGGCACGACCGTGTCGCAGGACCTGACCTACACGATCGCGTGGCTCATTTTCGGCATGGCGCTGCTCGCGGCGGGGATCGCGCTCGGCGTGCGGGCCGCGCGCGTCGCGGCCGTCGCGCTGATTGCGTTCACGACCTTCAAGTGCTTCCTGTACGACCTCGGCGAGCTCGAAGGGCTGTATCGCGTGGCATCGTTCGTCGGCCTGGCCGTGTCGCTGGCGCTGGTCGCGCTGGCGCTGCAGAAGTTCGTGCTCCATAAACCCAGGAACGCGACATGAAATGGTCCTTCGCATGCGGTGTGATCGCGGCGCTGACGGTGGGTGTCGCGGCGCAGCAAGCGCAGTTCACGACGGAACGGCCGATCCACACCACGGGCGCCGGGCCGCACCGGCTCGAGGTGGACGCCGCGCTGCTCGGCGGCGGGCAGCCCTTCCTCGTCATGCACCGCGGCGACCGCGCGGTCGCCCAGCGCGGACTCGCCGACCTGCGTCTGTACGATGCGTCCGGCGGCGTCGTGCCGCACCTGCTCATCCCGCCGCGCCCCGCGGATATCGCGTGGGTGCCCGCGAGGACGACGCTGCCGCTGCCGGCGACGAAGACGACCAGCGGATTCGAAGCCGATCTCGGTGCCGCAGGTGACGTGGATGCGATCCGCGTCGAAGGACTGCGCGCTCCGTTTCTGAAACGGCTGACGCTCGAAGGCAGCGGCGACCGCGAGCGCTGGACGGTTCTTGCGCAGGACGCGACGCTGTTCGATCTCCCACAGGAGCAGCTCCGTCAGACGACGCTGACCTTTCCCGCCAGCCGGCTGCGCTACCTGCGGCTCACCTGGAACGACGCGAACAGCGCCCGCGTGGCGCTGCCGCGAGCGGTAGCCGTGCGGCCGGCGGCCCGCGCGCCCGCGCCAGCGTCGGCGACCGCGCCGGTCGAGTTCGAACGCCGCGCGAGCGAGCCGGGCCGGAGCCGGTACCTGATCCGTCTGCCCGGCACGCGGCTGCCGATCGTCGCGCTCGAGCTTGGCATCGCGGGCGGACACGTGTTCCGGCCGGCCGTCGTCATGGAGTCGCGGCTGACCGGCAACGAAGCGGCGCCGTTCGAGCTCGGCCGCGCCACGCTCTCGCGCATCGTCCGCGACGACGTCGCCGCCGCGTCGCTTCGGATTCCGATCCGGCAGCCCACCGAGGCGGAGCTGGAGCTGGTCATCGAGGACGGCAGCAATCCGCCGATCGAGCTGACGGCGACCGCCATGGTGTTCGCCGAGCTGCCGGTGATTTATTTCGAGGCGCCGGAGAGCGCGGTGGTCGCGCGCTACGGCGACCGGACGCTGCAGGCGCCGGCGTACGATCTGGAAGCCGCGCGTCCGACGATCGATCTCGCCGCCGCGCGCGATGCGACGTGGGGCGAACCGGTGCGCCTCTCGCCTGCGGCCGTCGGCGGTGATCCCGGACCGCTGGCGCCATCACCCGGTGCGGCGCTCGAGATCTCGACGTTCCGCCACGCGCGCGACATCTCCGGCCCGCCAGGGCTCTCGGCGCTCACGCTCGACGCCGCGGTGCTGGCCCACAGCCGCGGGCCGTCGGCGCGGTTCGCGGACGTGCGCATCCTGGACGAGGCGAACCGTCAGATTCCGTATCTGCTCGAGCGGCGCGACGAACCTCAGGCGCTCCAACTGCCGCTCGGGCCGGGCGACGCATCGTCGCTGCCCGATCTCGGCACGGCACCCGGCCGGCAGTCGGTGTATGCGGTCACACTGCCCTATCCGAACCTGCCGCAGCAAAAGTTGGTGCTCGAGACGACGGAACGTGTATTTCAGCGCCAGATCCGGATCGGCATCGAACGCGAACCGGACCGTCGTCATCGCGATCGCTGGTTCCAGGCGCTCGGCACGGCGACCTGGCGGCATGCCGATCGAATGAGCGCGGCGCCCGCGCTGTCGGTCGATCTGCAGCCCGCCGACGCGACCGCGGTGCTGGTGGTGGTGGATGAAGGCGACAACGCGGCGCTCCCGATCACATCCGCGCGGCTGCTCCTCCCCACGTATCGCGTCCGGTTCTACCGGCCGGCGTCGTCATCGCTGCGGCTGGTGTACGGCCGCCGCGATCTCGACGCCCCGCAGTACGATCTCGCGCTGCTCGGTGCGCAGGTGATGGGTGCGCCCGCGGTGATGGCGGAGGCGGCGGCGCCTGACGCCGAAGCCGAGGCGGCTGGCAGCGCAACGCCCGGACGCTCGTCGGTCATTTCGCCGCTCACCTTCTGGATTCTGCTCGGCGGCGCGGTGCTGGTCCTGGTCGCACTCATCGTGCGCCTCGTCCGGGCGCCCGATCGCACCTAGCCCGGGCCGACTGCCTTCCCAGTCGCTTCATTCGGCGCGCAGTGCGATCAACGGATCGGTCCGGCTCGCCGCGCGCGCGGACCGCAGCCCCGCGACGGTCGCGACCGCGCATACCGACACGGCGACGACCGCCAGCGTCAGGCCGTCGCGCGGATCGGTCTCGAACAGCAGCGGCGTGAGCCATCCGCCGGCGCCGATCACCGCGGCCGCACCCGCGCACGCGCCGATGACGGCCGGAAGGGCAACGGTGAGCAGCGCCCGTCCCTGAATCGCCATCGGCCGCGCGCCCAGCGCCAGCCGGATGCCGTACTCACGCCGCCTCCCGGCCACCGCATTCGCCGATACGCTGTACGCGCCGAACGCCGCCAGCAGGATGGCCACCAATGCCAGCGACACCAGCAGCGCCGCGCGAAACGACTCGGTGCGCCGTGCCTCGCGCAGGCGCTCCTCCAGCGGAACCAGGCTGGCGACTGGCGTCGACGGGTCGATGGCATGCACGGCCGCCACGATCGCCGGGACGATCGCCGACGGCGCACCCGTCGTGCGGACCACCAGCGTCTGCGGGCGCTGCCCCGACTGCCCCCACGGGATGAACAGCTCCGGCATCGGCGGCTCGCGCAGCCGCCGCTGGCGCGCGCCGGCGACGACGCCGACGATGGTCCAGGTGCGATTCGAGTACGGAAAAGAGAATCCGACGACCGACCGGTTGGCGCCGATCAGCTGCGCGAGCGGTCCGTTGACCACGGCGAGCGCCTGTTCCGATCGCTGTTCGTCGGCCGTCAGCAGCCGGCCCTCGAGCAGTCGGATGCCCAGCGTCTCGAAGTAGCGCTCGGTCGTGAGGTTCACCGTGACGAGTGTGTCCGCCTGCGCGCCCGGCGGCCGAACGCCGAACTGCCAGCCGCTCGAGGTTAGCGGCACGCCGACTCCCGCGGCGGCTGACTCTACGCCCGGCAGCCGCTCGATCGCCGTGACGACCGATCGATAGAAGTCGAGCGTCGCGCCACCGGTGCGATACCTCGTTGGGGAGGGCGTCGCCGTGAGCGTCAGCACCCGTTCGGCGACGAACCCGGTGTCGATCGTCGCCAGTCGCGCGACGGTGCGGGCGAAGGCGATCCCGCCGGCGATCAGCAGCACCGAGATCGTCACCTGCAGCGCGACGAGGCCGTGCCGCACGAGCCCGTCGCGCCGCGAGGCCGTGCCCCGCGCGTGCAGGACGGAGACGAGCGAGGGCGACAGCACGCGGCGCGCGACGGGGATCGTCAGCGCCGCCGCGACAATCGCGACGACCACGCAG
>CAZGVW010000207.1:0-3411 GCA_964529265.1 uncultured Phycisphaeraceae bacterium | reverse complement strand
CTCCTCGTCGATGGCGACGGCCGGGTCGAGGGCCAGGCCGATCGCGAACAGGCCTGCCGCGACGGCCAGCGCAGCGCGCGTCGCGCCCCGCAGCCGCGCGAACCGTGATTTGCGAACGCTCGTTCCGTGCATCTGCCGCGGATTATAGGAGGGCGGATCAGGGCGCCGCCCCGGGGTGTCTCGCGGGCACGCCTGCTTCGCCCGGCACCGACGGCGGGGAGGATGATCCTCCTCCTGGTCAGGGCGGTTGCGGTCCGCGATGTGACCGGGCGCGGTCGGACTCCGTCTCATCGAGCGTGCAGGCGGGAGTTCGCGGGAGTCGGGCAGGAGCGAAAAAAAAAGCCGCCCGCATGAAGCGAGCGGCTTCCCTCTTTCCTGCATCCGCGTTCCTTAGATACCGTCGTCGTCCCAGGTGAGCATCGGCACGCCCTGAGCGTCCATGGTCTGGACCATGCAGAGGAACATGTCGTAGCCCAGCTCCGGAGAATCGTCGCCGCCGGTGTCGTTCTTGAAGAAGTTGTCCGGGAACGAGTCGCCGTCTTCCTGGTACTCGGCGCCTTCCGGAATGAAGGACTTGTGCACTTCGTTGTGGTTGTCGTTGAAGACGATGTTGCCGAGCCACTGCCTGCGACCGCCGTGGATCTCGTACGTGATATGCTGCTTGACGTCGTAATCGCCGTTCTTGATGCCGCGGTTGCCGATGGCGGCAAACTTGGAGTTGACGGTGTCACGCCACTCCTGCTGCTTGCGCTGACCGGCGAGCGGAATCGAGAAGTAGGAGCAGTTGCTGGACGTGGCGAGCTTGCACGTGAAGGTCGGATCCCAGTAGGTGTCGCGCGTGATGTCGTACCGCTCCCAGTTGTAGTTGTCCATCACGAACACGTTGCCGTTCGGCTCGGTCGGACCCACGCAGATCTCGGGCGTGTAGTAGTTCTGCATGATGCACGCCGAGTGAACGTTCGCGGTGTTGTTGTGCTTGATCTCCTCGGGGCCGCGGCCCGGCACGTGCTCTCCGAGTTCGGGCACCACGCCGCGGTTGATGAGACCGGGTGTCGGGAAGATTCCGTTGAATTCCGACGAGAAGACCGTCCACGCCTGGTGGATCTGCTTGATCTGAGTGGAGTCCTTCAAAAGCTGGGCTTGCGCACGCGCCTTGGCCAGCGCCGGAAGCAGCAGGCCGATGAGTAGCGCGATGATCGCCATGACCACCAGCAACTCGATGAGGGTGAAGCCTCGTCTGCGGTTCATGGGTCGTTACTCCGATGGGGTTTGAGATTGACGGTGTTGCAAAGAAATCGGAAGGGGGCCGCGGCCGGCCGAGCCGACCCGGATCGACCTGGGCCGGCGGCGGACCCGCATCCGGTTGGACTCAGATGTCGAGGAGGCACTCCTCGTAGTCGGTCATCGTCGTGCCTTCGTCGTTGTCGATGGACCTCGTCATGCACAGGAACGCGTCGCCCGAGGCGAAGCCCTCGCCCTCGGGATCGCCGTAGTCGGTGAACTCGGCCGCGAAGATGTTGTCCTTCGTGAGCTCGCCGCCCTCGTCGTCGGAGGGCTCGTACGACACGAGCGACGGGTAGAACGATTCGGTAGCCTCGGTGTGGTTGTCGCCGTACGCGACGTTCCCGACCCACGCCTTCTTCGTGCCGTGCATGAGGATCGTGTACGACTTGGTGTAGTCGTCGGCGAACTCGTCGTTCACGCCGTGGCCGCGGTAGGGGGCGCGGGACGACATCATCGCGTCATTGTTGTCGGCACTGCTGCGCCACTTGAGGCTCTTGCGGACGCCGCAGAGCGCCAGGTGGTAGTACGACGTGTGGCTCACGGCGGTGCCGTTGCACGTCTGGAGGTCGGCGGTCAGGCCGTCCGTGCCGGAGGTGGCCTCATCCGTCGCCTCGTCGCCGTCCCAGTAGATGTCGTTGATGGGGTTGTAGGCCGCGAAGTCGTACTCAAGGTACTCCCTGACGTTCGGGTTGGTCTCGGTCGGGCTGATCAGAATGTCCGTGTTGAAATACTCCTGGGCCACGAGCGCCGAGTACAGGTTCGCGCTCGTGTTCTTGAGACGGTTCTCGGGGCCGATACCCGGACGCTGCTGGGTCAGGTAGATGTCCTGCTTCCGGTTGATCAGGCCGGGGGTCGGCAGAACGTCCTTGTGCTCGTTGGCGAACACCACCATGGACTGGTGGATCTGCTTGAGCTGGGTTGCGTCCTTCAGCGATGCGGCGTTCCGCTTGGCCTTGGCCAGGGCGGGAAGCAGCAGGCCGATGAGCAGCGCGATGATCGCAATCACCACGAGCAGCTCGATCAGGGTGAAGCCTCTCTTGCGATGCATGGTGGATCTCCAGGTATGAGGGATGAATGAGAACTGATCGCTCGATCGGGGCGACCGCGGCTACGCAACCGCGTCTCGCGCCGACTCGGAAAGGTCGGTCATGCCTCCGCCGGTGCGGAAGTCATGCGGGATTGGGCCAGGGGAGCCCGCGCGTGTGCCGTGAAGAGACCTTCGGCCGTCACCGGATCCGATTCCTGACGAGTGCATGGAGTGCACCGACAGGCCGGGGGCCGGTCATGACGGCAATACAAGGGGGTTGGGTATTCAACCCGCCGGGAACGAGTCTCGGGACTCGGCTCGGCTCAAGGCACTTTCAGGTTGTCGACCTGTGCGGCGGGAATGAAGGTGCCGGGTTACCGGCGAATGAGTGCATCAATGGTGCCGACGCTGGCTGTATTCGTTCGCGATTCGTTGGCGTCGGCGGGTATCGGTTGGTGCCGCAATCGGTCAGGGGTCAGGGTCAAGGGTCAGGGTCAGGTTCGTGAGACGAGAATATTCTAGGCGTGACTGCCAGGCGTGTCTTCCAGGCATGTCTTCTCGGCGTGCCCCGGCGGGCGGGTGGCCGATAAGCCGCCTATAAACCATACTTCGCAGAGCCCCCGAGTCAAGTTCCCTGCGAGTGCGGTGAGTTTAGACCATTTGAAGGTGCAGAACGAAAATGGGCGCCATAACGCAGCGTATTGAAGAGCTCGGCATCCGCCTTCCGGTGGCTCCCCGGCCCGTCGCGGCCTACGTGCCTGCCGTGAGGACGGGGAATCTGATCTTCACGGCAGGCCAGATTCCCCTCCTTAACGGGGAGCTGATCGCGAAGGGGCCGGTTCCGTCCGTGGTGGCCCCGGACGCGGCGAGGGCGGCCGCCCGCCAATGCGCGTTGAACGCGATCGCCGTCGTCGCCGATCACCTGGGGGGCGATCTGGACCGGGTCCGCCGGGTCGTCCGGCTGGGCGTGTTCGTCTGCTCCGACCCTGGCTTCACGGATCAGCCCGCGATCGCGAACGGCGCCAGCGAGGTGATGCTGGACATCTTCGGCGAAGCGGGCCGCCACGCGCGGGCGGCCGTCGGGAGCGTATCGCTGCCGC
>CAZGVW010000206.1:0-7823 GCA_964529265.1 uncultured Phycisphaeraceae bacterium | reverse complement strand
GGGCACACGCTCCGGCGCATCACCGAGGGCGCCAAGCATGAACAGACGCTCGGGCACAGCCGCCAGACGACCCGCAAACTCCATCATCTCTCGTACCAGTTTCGAGCGACGGGTCGCTCGCGCAGTACAAAACGCGAAAGTCGTCGGCTGTACGCGCCCCTGTTGATACACGACAACTTCGTGATAGGAGGAATCGCCCAGAAGAAGTACGTCTCCGATGAAGGTGTCGTCACCGATCGCCTCAAGCGCCCGACCGTCGAGGCGTGGTATCCGACTTGGTCGGGGGATTCTCACGACCACATAGCCAGAGATGTCGGGTAGATCATCCCGCAGTCGTCCACCCTCGAGCGCGAACACGCCCGCCCGGCTTCGGATCTGCGCGCGGCTATTGTCATCGGGTGCCGCCGTCACCGGCGGACGCCCGTTCGCGAGAGTGCCACCATGGCCGACACGTTGACACCCGAGCAACGTTCGAAGTGCATGTCCCGCATCCGCGGAAAGGATACCCGACCGGAGCGTCGGGTCCGGTCCCTCGTCCACTCGCTTGGCTACCGATACCGCCTCCACCCAAAGAAACTCCCTGGTTCGCCAGACCTCGTGTTTCCGAGCCGCAGGAAGGTGATTTTCGTTCACGGCTGCTTCTGGCATCAGCACGGGCGATGCAAGCGGAACGTCCGGTCGGCATCCCGACTCGAGTTCTGGACTCCGAAGTTTGAGCGCAACCGAAAACGCGATGAGCAGGTTCGCCGAGCACTTCGCCGCCTCGGTTGGAGGGTACTGGTAGTTTGGGAGTGCGAGACAACAGACCTCCCTCGTCTATCCAAGCGGGTTCGCGCGTTCCTCGATGGATAGCCCCGCCCCCGTCCCCCCGCCTCCTTGCCGCCCCCGCCCACCCTTTCTACACTACATCCGGATGAACGGATGAATATCCCCCCTCCCCATCTCAATGGCGGCCCCCCCGCCCCCGCCCCCGCCGCCGCCCATGCCCCCGCCGACGCCGCCCCCGCCGCCCCCACCGCCCTCCCCGATCTCCTCACCTCCCTCGCCGAGGTCGTCCGCCTCCGCATCCTTCGTCTCCTCGAGCAGGAGGAACTCACCGTCGGCGAGGTCGCGCGCGTCGTCCAACTCCCGCAATCCACCGTCAGCCGCCACCTGAAGGTCCTCTTCGATGCCGGCTGGCTCACGCGCCGCCCCGAAGGCGCCGCCACCTTCTACCGCGTCGTCGCCGCGGACCTCCCCCCCTCCGCCCGCGCCCTCTGGCACGCCGTCCGCCCCCAACTCGGCGCCGCCGCGGATTCCACTAACGGCCGCCGCCGCAACGCGGACGACGATTCCTCCCCCGCCCCCACCCTCCCCGACGACGCCGCAAGCCTCTTCCGCGACGACGACAGCCGCCTCCACGCCGTCCTCGCCGAGCGCATGACCGACAGCATGTCCTACTTCGGCCGCGTCGCCGGCGAGTGGGACGCCATCCGCGCCGATCTCTTCGGCCGCGGCTTCACCACCCGCGCCCTCATCGCACTCCTCCCGCCTGATTGGACCATCGCCGACCTCGGCTGCGGCACCGGCAACGTCGCCGAGCACGTCGCCCCATTCGTCCGCAAGGTCATCGCCGTCGATCAATCCGCCCCCATGCTCAAAGCCGCGAAAAAACGCCTCAAGGAGCACGACAACATCGAGTTCCTCCGCGGCGATCTCACCTCGCTCCCCCTCGACGACGCCTCCGTGGACGCCGCCACCTGCGCCCTCGTCCTCCACCACCTCGCCGACCCCGCCGCGGCTCTCGCCGAAGTGCACCGCATCCTCAAGCCCGGCGGACTCGCCCTCATCCTCGATATGCGCGCCCACGACCGCGCCTACTACCGCACCCACTTCGGCCACAAGCACCTCGGCTTCACCGAGAAGGCCCTCCGCGACTGCTTCTCCGCCGCCGGCCTCGAACACCCGCGCATCACCCCCCTCCCCGACGCCCCCGATGGCAAAGGCCCCGGCCTCTTCGTCGCCACTGCACGCAAACCACTCACATCACCGAAGAAACGACGCTGACACCACTCCTTGGAGATACACGTGCCCACCGCAGCCCCCTCCCGTCCCGCCAAGCAGCCCACCATCCTCTCCCACAAGGTCAAAGACCTCGCCCTCGCCGACCGCGGCCGCAAGGAAATCCATCTCGCCGAGCACGAAATGCCCGGCCTCATGGCCACCCGCCGCGAGTTCGCCGCCGCCAAGCCGCTCAAGGGCGCGCGCATCATGGGTTCCCTGCACATGACCGTGCAGACCGCCGTCCTCATCGAAACGCTCGTCGATCTCGGCGCCGAAGTCCGCTGGGCATCCTGCAACATCTTCTCCACGCAGGACGAAGCCGCCGCCGCCGTCGTCAAAGGCCGCGACGGCCAGAAAGGCGTCCCAGTCTTCGCCTGGAAAGGCGAAACACTCGAGGAATACTGGTGGTGCACACTCCAGGCCCTCACCTTCCCCGCCGATCAGCACGGTTCCAACGGTCCCAACCTCATCGTCGATGACGGCGGCG
Source organism: uncultured Phycisphaeraceae bacterium (assembly GCA_964529265.1). Lineage (GTDB taxonomy): Bacteria > Planctomycetota > Phycisphaerae > Phycisphaerales > UBA1924 > CAZGVW01. Next base: position 5,293 of record CAZGVW010000206.1, on the reverse strand, counting down.
ATGCCACGCTCCTCATCCACGAAGGCGTCAAAGCCGAGCACGCATTCGAGAAATCCGGCGCGCTCCCCGACCCCGATTCAACCGACAACGACGAGTTCAAGTGCGTCCTCGCCCTCCTGCGAGCCAAACTCCAGGAAGACCCCACCTTCTGGCGCCGCATGGCCCCGCACATCAAGGGTGTCTCAGAGGAAACCACCACCGGCGTCCACCGCCTCTACGAGATGTCGCGCAAGGGAACGCTCCTCTTCCCCGCCATCAACGTCAACGATTCCGTCACCAAGAGCAAGTTCGATAACAAGTACGGCTGCCGCCACTCCCTCATCGACGGCATCAACCGCGCCACCGACGTCATGCTCGCCGGCAAGATCGCCGTCATCTGCGGCTATGGCGACGTCGGCAAGGGCTGCGCCGAATCACTCCACGGCCAGAAGTGCCGCATCTTCGTCACCGAGATCGATCCCATCTGCGCGCTGCAAGCCTGCATGGATGGCTACACCGTCGCCCCGGTCGAGGACATGCTCCCCACCGCCGATATCTTCATCACCGCCACCGGCAACAAGGACATCATCACCGCCGAGCACATGTCGAAGATGAAGCACAACGCCATCGTCGGCAACATCGGCCACTTCGATAACGAGATCGATATGGCCGGCCTCTTCAAACTCGTCAAGGCCGGCAAGGCCGAGCGCATCAACATCAAGCCCCAGGTCGATGAGTTCCGCTTCAAGGCCGATCCGGCCAAAGGCGTCAAGGAGCACTCCGTCATCATCCTCGCCGAAGGCCGCCTGCTGAACCTCGGCTGCGCCACCGGCCACCCCTCCTTCGTCATGTCCAGCAGTTTCACCAATCAGACCATCGCCCAGATCGAACTCTGGAAGAACACCGATCTCTACGAAAAGAAGGTCTACACGCTCCCCAAGCATCTCGATGAAAAAGTCGCCCGCCTCCACCTCGATCACCTGGGCGCGCGGCTCACCAAACTCTCCCCCGAGCAGGCCGAATACATCGGCGTCCCCCAGAACGGCCCCTTCAAGACCGATCAATACCGCTACTGACCAAATCGTCTCGCTCGCTCCTTCGCGCTCCTTCCGCCCTCCCCTCCGCTATTGCCTATTGCCTATTCCCTATTGCCTCCCCTGCCTTCCCCTGATGCCTGGCGCCCGGCGCCTGGTGCCTGCTGATGCACATCCACGACATCCTCCAACGCGACCAGACCACCTTCTCCTTCGAGTTCTTCCCCCCACACTCGGATGACGCCGCCGATCGTCTCTTCACCTCCATCGCCGAACTCGCCCCGCTCCGCCCCTCATTCGTCTCCGTCACCTACGGCGCCGGCGGCGGCACACGCGCCCGCACGCACGAACTCGTCATGCGCATCAAGCGCGAGACCTCACTCCTCCCCATCCCCCACCTCACCTGCGTCTGGCACACCGAGGCCGAGATCTACGACATCCTCGAGCGCTACGCCGAAGCCGGCCTCATCAACATCCTCGCCCTCGGCGGCGATACCCCGCGCGATAAACCCAATCACGATCGCACGCGCGACGCCTTCCCCCACGCCATCGACCTCGTCCGCTTCATCCACGCCTTCCGCGCCCGCCACGCCGGCCGCCACCTCATCGATCCCCGCGGCTTCGGAGTCGGCGTCGCCGGCTTCCCCGAGGGCCACCCCTCCACGCCCAATCGCCTCACCGAGATGGATCATCTGAAGGCCAAGATCGATTCAGGCGCGCACTGGATCACCACCCAACTCTTCTTCGAAAACCGCGATTTCTACGACTTCCGCGAGCGATGCGACCTCGCCGGCGTCAAAGTCCCCATCCTCGCCGGCCTCATGCCCATCACCAGCGAGAAAACGATGCATCGCATCGCCGATCTCGCGCTCGGCGCGCGCGTCCCCGCCCGACTCATGCGCGCCATCCAGCGCTGCGGCGGCGATCAGGACGCCGTCAAACGCGTCGGCGTCCACTGGGCCACCGAGCAATGCCGCGACCTCCTCGATAACCAGGTTCGCGGCATCCACTTCTACACACTCAACTCCTCCGGCGCAACACGCGAAATCTACGCCAACCTCGGCGTCAAAGACTCCCGCGCCCTCGCCGGCGCCTGAGCCGAATGCGGGAACGCAGAGGAGCGCAGAGGAACACAGAGGTCAGAACCCGGAGGAAGACAGAGGAAGACAGAGGAAGGCAGGAAGACAGTGGAAAAACGAGGGAGGCCAACTGGCCGTTGCTGGGTGGCATGGCCACGGCCTTGCGTGGCTATGCCGAACCACAGTGGGCGTCACCAACGTGCCGCCACGTGCCACCTCGTGCCACCTCGTGCCACCTGGCGCCACTCAACGCCGTGAAACTCAAGCCGAGGAGGCGGCTCTACAGCCCCGGAGGGGGCGAACGGATGTTGCCGGCGGCGCAGCGAGCGAAGCGAGCAAGCCGCCGGATTCCCGCCAACCAACGTTCCCGCCCCTGAAAGGGGCGGACGAGGGAGCGGAGCGCTCGACGACGTCGAGTTCACGGCGTTGACGCGCCACTCAACGCCGTGAACCGGACACCAACGCCACGTCTTCAGGCCGTTTCAACGGCCTTGCTCGCTTGGAGGCCACGGCTTCAGCCGTGGTCCGGCGCCGGGATCTCGTGCCTCAAGCCCGTTTCAACGGGCTTCCCCGTCCGTGGCTTCAGCCTCGTGGCGTTCAGTTCACGCCGTTGGGCGCCATTGGTGGCTTGTCCACCAGTGCCGAAGCACTGCAACCTCCCAAACGCCTCTTCGCCTTTCCTTCTCTTCTTCTCTCCTCTCCTACGCCTTACCCCTGCCTCTCTTCTTCACCGCTTCCTCCGTCTTCCTCCGTCTTCCTCCGGGTTCAATCCTCTTCTCCGCGTCCCTCTGCGTTCTTCCTATCTCCGACGCCTCAGCGCACACACCCCGAGCACCAGCGCCGCAACACCAGCCCCCGGCGCCGGCACTGGCGAAGACCCGAACCCGAAGAAGATCACACCCGGGTTCGATCCCACCACGCTGAACGTCCCCGCCACGAGGTCATACCGCACAACGCCCCCGAACCGGATGCTCGGCGTCCCCGGGTCGTTGTCGTCATCGAACGAGTTCACGCCGCCGAACAGCGCATCGAACATCCCGTCGCCGTTCTCATCCACGCCCGTCATCGCCGCGAACCCGCCGTACCGCGCATCCGCCCCCACCGCGTTCGGCGCGCCGATCACCGACGCCGCCCCCGTGTCCGGGTTGATCGCGATCAGGTTCGTGCGCCCCGATTCCAGGCTCACGCCGTACACCGTGCCGCCCACCGATCCAAGACTGATCACGAACGGCGTTGACGTCCCCGGCGCCAGCCCGAACGCCGCATCGATCGCATCGCCGATCGCATTTGGCGCCCCGATCGGCGTCACCACGCCCGTCGAGATGTCCACGTGCGCCGCCTGACGCGACGCCCCGCCCGCCAGCGGCGTGATATACCCGCGGCCGTCCTCCAGAATGTCGAACCCCGTCGCCGTCACACCCGAAGGCGCGCCGATCGGCGTCAGCGCCCCCGTGAACGGATTCACCTCGCTCAACTGCCCGCCCGCGTGCCCCAGCAGCCGCTGGTCGCTCGTCCCCGCAAGCCCCGCCGGCGCCCCCGTCACCAGGCCCGAAATCGGCGTCGCGGCGCCCGTCGTCGTGTCAATCTCGTAGAACCGATTCTCAAACGGCCCCGTCCCCTCCCGGAACTGCCCCGATGCATAAATGATCGCGCCCTGCGCCTGAGCAGCCACCACAACGCCCGCAACGCCGGCGACAACAGAGATCAACGACATGGTTTCCCTCCTGAATTCCTCAGCGTGACGTGTCCGCGGCCGCCCCGGCCGCTCCCCCACCATCCTACCCGCATCCAGGGGATGCGTGCCCACCACTCGCCTCCCGTTTCCTCTCTCCCCTCTTCCTCGGCCCTCTTCCTCGGCCCTCTTCCCTTTCCCTCTCTTGTCTTCCTCTTCCACTTTCTCTTCGCCTCCACTTTCTCTTCTCTCTTTTCCTCCCTCTTCCTACCCAAGCTCCGCCTCAGACCCCTCCTCTTCCTTGCCTTCCTCTGTGCTCACTGCGTTTCTTCTGTGTTCTCTGTGTTGAACTCCTCTTCCGTCTTCCTCCGTCTTCCTCTGGGTTCCTCCGGGTTCCTCTTCTTCCGCGTTCCTCCGCGTTTACGCCTTGCCTGCCTCCGCCGGCTCCACGTGCGCCGTGGCGTTCGCCTTGCCGAGCGCCCGCTCGATCCGACCCTCGATCCTGCTCGCCACGTCATGTCCAGCGCGCACGCTCAAGTCCGGCGCCACCTGCAAATGCATCTCGACCCATTGAAACCCACCGCTCCGTCGACACCGCACCTTGTGGTGCCCGAGGATCGCGCCTGATTTCACTTCCTCATCCAGGATCGCACTGATCACGCGCGCCGCCTCCGGGTCTGCCTTGTCCATCAGCCACCCGATTGATTCCCACATCAACCGCGCACCCGTCACGACGATGACGCCCGCAATCACCAGCGCCAGCAGCGGATCGATCCACGCTATCCCCGTCCACCGCACCGCGAGAAGTCCCCCCAGCCCCACCAGCGTTGACGCCACGTCCGCAATCAGGTGCTTGCCGTCCGCGATGAGCACTTGCTGGCGATGACGCCGCCCCGCCATGAGCACGAAGACGCCGAGTCCCAGGCTCAGCAACGCCACCCCGCCCAGCATCGCCGCGCCACGCCCCAGGTTTCCCAGTGCGGGCGGCGCTGAGACTCGCCGCACCGCCTCAAGCGCAATCCCCGCCGCCGCGAGCAGCACCAGCGCTCCCTCGAACGCCACCGCCATGAACTCCGCCTTCCCGTGCCCGTAGTGATGCTCCGCGTCAGGCGGTCTGTTCGCCAGCCGAAGCGTGAACAGCATCACTCCCGCGGCGACAAGGTTGATGATCGATTCCAGCGCGTCCGAGAGCACCACCGCAGAGTTCGTCACAGCGAACACCAGCAACTTCAGCCCCATGATCCCGGCGCCCGCCACGAGCGCAATCCACGCCACTCGTCGCGCAATAGGCAAACCCGGATCAGGCCGCGGCTCAGGCATCCGCCGCAAGCATAACCCCCACCCCTTCCCCCAATGACCCCATCACTGCCCCTCCCTCCACGCCCAACTCTCTTCTCCCCTCTTTCTTCCCGCTCTCTTCCCTCCGTCTTCCGCTCCTGCCCTTCCTCCCCTTCTCCCCTCCATCTTCCTCTGTCTTCCTCCGGGCTCCTCTTCCGCTCCCTTTTCCTTCTTCCTTTGCGTTTCTTTGC
>CAZGVW010000205.1:0-12206 GCA_964529265.1 uncultured Phycisphaeraceae bacterium | reverse complement strand
TCCGCCAGCGTGGTCTTCCCGGTTCCGGGCGGGCCGTGCAGGATGATGGACGTGAGCGAATCAGCTGCGAGCATGCGCGAGAGCAGCCGGCCGGACCCCAGGATGTGCCCCTGGCCGACGACCTCGTCGAGCCGCCGCGGGCGCATGCGCACGGCCAGCGGCTCGGCCGATTTCCGCGCCTGCTCGCGACGGACTGCCCAGAGGTCGTTCATCGGGGGCATCGTAGGAGGCGGGACGTGGCGGCAGTGAGGTGATGGTAAAGGAGGTGATGGCACTGGTGGCACAGGCGGCCCCGCCTGTGTCGCGGGGCAGCCGCGAGCGTGTGCCGGCGGAATCGCTCGCCGCTGCGCGGCGACACAGGCGGGACGCCTGTGCCACCGCCTTGAGGACACAGGGGACGCTCGCGCCCCCGCTGCCCGGGCCTTATTCCGGCGATTCGCGTGGCCGATATGATCTCCGCCCTTCGCCCCCGCTTTCGCCGGGCATGTCTCCCCGGCGGCGTGGGCGTGTTCTTCTCTGCCGCGCGAGCAGCCGCGGCCGGAGCCTCGACTCCCATGGGGTCGCCCATTTTTCTGCCCAAGTCCTTCACGGTGCTGAAGGGCTATACACGTGCGCAGTTCGTTCCCGATCTGATCGCCGGCCTCACGGTCGGTGTGGTGGCGCTGCCCTTGGCGCTGGCGTTCGGCATCGCCTCGATTCCCGAGAACGTGGCGCACGAGGTGGGCCTCTCGCCGCCGGTGATGGGGCTCATCACGGCGGTGATCGCGGGGTTCATCATCTCCGCGCTGGGCGGCACGCGCGCATCCATCGGCGGGCCGACGGGCGCGTTTGTGGTGATCGTGTACGCCATTGCCGCGGAGCACGGCGCGGGCGGGCTGGCGCTCGCGACGATCATGGCGGGCGTGATCCTGATCTTCCTCGGCGTCTCGCGCCTGGGGGGCATGATCAAGTACATCCCCTATCCCGTGACGACCGGGTTCACGAGCGGCATCGCGGTGATCATCTTCGCCGGGCAGATCAAGGACCTGCTCGGCCTGCGCCCGACGGACGCGGCGGACATCGTCCCGCCCGATTTCATCGGCAAGATTTCGTGGTACGGCTCGCACCTGCCGACCATCGATTGGACCACCGCCATCCTCGGCGTGGCCTGCGCCGCCGCGATCTACCTGTGGCCGAAGTACGTCACCAAGCGCGTGCCGGGGCCGATCGTCGTGATGGTCGGCGCCACGCTCATCGTGCAGATCTTCGGCCTGCGCATCGAGACGATCGGCGACCGATTCGGGCAGATTCCCAGCGGCCTGCCCTCGCCGCGCCTGCCGAGCGTGGATCTCGCGCAACTGCCCGAACTCGTCGGCCCAGCGTTCACGATCGCGATCCTCGCGGCGATCGAATCGCTGCTGTGCGCCGTGGTCGCCGACGGCATGCTCGGCACGCGACACCGCTCCAACACGGAACTCATCGCGCAGGGCGTGGCGAATGTCGCCTGCCCGCTCTTCGGCGGCATCCCGGCGACGGGGGCGATCGCGCGCACCGCGGCGAACATCCAATCGGGCGGGCGGACGCCGATCGCGGGCATCATCCACGCCGCGACGCTGCTGGCGATCATGATGGCCTTCGGGCGATACGCCTCGCTCATTCCGCTTTCGGCGCTCGCGGCGGTGCTCGTGCTCGTGGCGTGGAACATGAGCGAGATGCACCGCTTCCGCTGGCTGCTCACCGGCCCGCGCAGCGACGTGGCCGTGCTGCTCGTGACCTTCGGCCTCACCGTGCTCACCGATCTGACCATCGCCGTGCAGGCGGGGATGGTGCTCGCGGCGATGCTGTTCATCAAGCGCATGGCGGACGTGACGAACGTGGGCGCGCTGCGCCAGGACATGGCCGATTCCGCGGCGGATCCGATGGTCGCCGCGGCGAGCGAGACGCACAGCCCGCGGGCCCACGGCGTCGAGGTGTACGAGATCAACGGGCCCTTCTTCTTCGGCGCGGCGTACAAGTTGCGCGACAGCCTGGACATGGTCGCGCGCAAGCCGAAGACGCTCATTCTGGACATGGCGCTCGTGACATCGATGGATGCGACGGGCATGCACGCGCTCGATGAACTCCGCCGCAAATGCACGAAGGAGGGCACGCGCGTGGTCCTGGCGGGCGTGCACGCGCAGCCCCTGGTCGCGATGGAGCGGGCCGGCCTGCTCGACGCCTTCGGTGTGGACAACATGTTCGGCTCGCTGGAGGAGGCGCTGGCGGCGGTGAGCCCGGCGCCCGATCCCCCGGAGAAGGCGAAAAAGGCGCACGAAGAGCCGATGCACGCGGCCATTTGAGGAATGGATGCTCTGGATGCTGCGCTGGAGGAGGCGCAAGAGGATGTGGAGCGGGGTCCAGTGCATCGGGCTCGGCTTGCGGTGAGCGGTGATGGCGCACATGCGGGAACCTCCTGATGGAGAGGCCCGCGCGATGGGCCTCTACATACCCCCGGGGAGGACCGTGCTTGTGCGCGCAAAACCGGTCACTGCGCGCGAGGGCTTTGCGCAAGTCCCTGCGGCGCAGGGAATAGAAAATTTGAGAATTTGGGATTTTGGCTCGGCGGCGCGCAGGGGGGTGGCGGTGCTTGGGCGGAGGCACAGGCGTCCCCGCCTGTGTCGCGGTGGTAGCCGCGGAGCGGGTTGGCAAGGCGCTCGCCGCTGGCGCGGCGACACAGGCGGGGACGTCTGTGCCCGCAGAGCCCTCTGGCTTTCGTCGCCCGGGCGGGGCAGAATGGTCGATCCGGAGGTGGATGTCCGGCGTAGGAGTGCAAGGCCCCCACCCCCGGGGCCCGGGCGGGGGACAGGGCAGCCCGTTGGGTCGCCCGGAGCCCGGAAGCCCCCGGAAGCCCCGGAAGCCCCGGGAAGCGAAAATCAGCCCGCCCGGGCGTAGCGGGGCGGTGGGAGGAATCGGCGCATGTGCGGGATTGTCGGGTACATCGGGAAGAAACAGGCCGCCCCCCTGCTGCTCGAGGGGCTGAAGAGGCTGGAATACCGCGGGTATGACTCGGCCGGCATGGCGGTGCTCAACGGCGGGCTGAACGTGGTCCGCACGGTCGGGCGGGTGAGCGTGCTGGAATCGCGATTGCAGGAGGCGGGCGACCTGACGGGCACGCTGGGCATCGCCCACACGCGCTGGGCCACGCACGGCGGCGTGACGGAGCCCAACGCCCACCCCCACGTGGACGACCGGCACGGCATCGCGATCATCCACAACGGCATCATCGAGAACTACTCGGCATTGCGCACCTGGCTCGAAGAGCAGGGCCACACGTTCACGAGCGAGACGGACACGGAAGTGCTCGCGATGCTCATCAGCGAGTTGTACGACGGCGACCTCGAAAAGGCGGTGCAGGCGGCGCTGCGGGAGTGCACCGGCGCGTACGCGATCGCGGTGATCTGCGAGAAGGAGCCGGACACGCTGGTGGTGGCGCGGAAGGGGTCGCCCCTGATGATCGGCGTGGGGGCGGATGAATACATCGTGGCGTCGGACGCTTCGGCGATCGTGGCGCACACCAGCCGCGCGGTGACGCTGGACGACTACCAGGTGTGCAAACTCACGCGCACGGCGTTCCGCACCTCGACGATCGACAACATTCCGGTCACGCCGCGGGTGTGGGAACTCGAACTCGAACTCGACCAGATCGAACTGGGCGATTACCCGCACTACATGCTGAAGGAGATCTTCGAGCAGCCGCGGTCATTGCGGAACACGATGCGCGGGCGCATCGACATGCGCGAGGGGCGCGTGGTGCTGGGGGGCGTGGGGCAATATGCGCGGGAGCTGGTGAAGGCGAAGCGGTTCATCCTGCTGGGGCAGGGCACGGCGCTGCACGCCTCCATGATCGGCGAATACCTGCTGGAAGACCTCGCGAAGGTTCCGGCGGAAGTCGAATACGCCAGCGAGTTCCGCTACCGCAACCCGATCATCGAAGAGGGCACGGTGGTGATCGCCGTGAGCCAATCGGGCGAAACGGCGGATACGCTCGCCGCGCTGCACGAGGCGAAGGAGCGCGGGGCGCTGGCGCTGGGCGTGGTGAACGTGGTGGGCTCGACGATTTCGCGCGACACGGATGCGGGCGTGTACCTGCGCGTGGGGCCGGAGATCGGCGTCGCCTCGACGAAGGCGTTCACGGGGCAGGTCTCGGTGCTGACGCTGATGAGCCTGTTCATCGCGCGGCGGCGGTTCATGTCGGTCGAGCAGTGCGAGAGCATCCTGAGCGAACTGGAGAAGATGCCGCAGCACGTGGAGCGGATTCTCGAGCAGAGCGAGCACGTGCGGGCCGTGGCGGAGCGGCACTGCGACCGCGAGAACTGGCTCTTCCTCGGGCGCGGGTACAACTACCCGACGGCGCTCGAGGGCGCGCTGAAGCTCAAGGAAATCTCGTACATCCACGCCGAGGGCATGCCCGCGGCGGAGATGAAGCACGGGCCGATCGCCCTCATCAACGACGGCATGCCGGTGGTGTTCATCGCCAACCGGGGCCCGCAGTACGAAAAGGTGATCAGCAACATCCAGGAAGTGAAGAGTCGCGGCGGGCGGATCATCGCCGTCGCGACCGAGGGCGATCACGAAATCCGCCGCCTGGCGGAGGACGTGTTTGAGATCCCCGATGTGCCGGAGGCCCTGAGCCCGATTCTGGCGGTGGTGCCTCTGCAACTCATGGCCTACCACGCGGCGGTGCTTCGCGGGCACGATGTGGACAAGCCGCGGAATTTGGCGAAGAGTGTGACGGTGGAGTAGGGGAGCCCGTCGCCGCCCCGGTGTGAATCTGGGCAGTTCAGGGCGTTTTCCTGCCCGAAAAGGGTTGACCGACCCCCCTGATCCCGCGATCATGGTGCGTTGCGTCGTCTCGCGGCGGCGGCGCCCCGGGTTCAGAGGCGAGTGACTGATCAGATCGACCCGCACCGGCGGGGAACAAACCAGCAAAGGAGAGCATCGATGCTCCATCGGCGGCCGGCCGGAGCCGTGGCTGTTGCAGCCACCGGCGTCACATTCACCGTTGTCGCGGCGATTGCGCTTGCCGGGGGGGCCGGCGGCGCGGCTTCGACGGGCAACGCGGGGGCGGGCGGAATGGGCCTGCTCCGGCCCGCGCCCGATGCGGTTTTGCCGCCGCTGGACGTGCAGGACGACGATGCGCCTGGCCTGGTCCGCTCGCGGGCCGTTCGGCTGAGCTTTGAGAGTCTGCCGCGGCTGACGTCGCGGGCGGATGGCTCGCACGCCGTTTCGGCGGACGTGGAACTCAATCTGTTCGAGGACGTGCATCTGACGGCGCACTTCGATCGCTTCGAGCAGGCGATTCCCGCGGGCCCGGGCGGAGCGCCGCAGGCGATGGTGTTCAGCGGGCGGCTGGCGGGCGAGGAGAGCAGCCGCGTGTATCTCTCGATCTGCGGCGATTCGGTCGTGGGCGACGTGTTTTCCGCGACGCACGGGACGTTTGAGGTTCGTCCGGCGCCGGGCGCGGGCGAAGGTGTGTTCGTCGTGCGCGAGATGGATGCCTCGATCGAGCACGGCTGCGGGACGACGGAGGAGCATCACGTGCACGGCCTCGAGGATGGCGGGCACGGGCATGAGCATGCCCCCGCGGGAGGCGGCGAGGCGCCGGCGCCGCGCGTGAACGGCGCAGCGACCGGGCCGGTGATGGACGTGCTGTGCTTCTACACGCCCTCGGTGCTGGCGCAGGTGGGCGGGAACGAGAACACGATCATCGCATCCATCGCGTCGTGGCAGACGCAGACGAATGACGCCTACGCGGGCAGCGAGATCAAGGCGACGATCCGGATCGTGGGGCTCGAGATCACCGAATACGTCGAGACGAGCAGCGCGAGCCAGGATCTTTCGAACTTCCGCTTCGACGGCGACGGGAACATGGACGAAGTGCACCAGAAGCGCAACGCCTACGGCGCCGACATGATGCACCTGGTGTCGCGATCCCCCGGCGTGTGCGGGATCGCGTACCTGATGACGGGCGTGGGGCCGGGCTTCGAGTCGTCGTGCTTCGGCGTCACGATCTACTCCTGCGGCGCCCTCACCTTCGCGCATGAACTGGGCCACAACCAGGGCTCGGCGCACGATCACGACAACGGCAGCAGCGCGGCGTTCTGCTACGGCTTCGGCTACCGCACGCCGAACAACCAGTTCCGCACGATCATGGCTTATGCGCCGGGCTCGCGCGTGCCGATGTTCTCGAACCCCAACGTGAACTGGGGCAACTTCGCCATGGGCGTTGACGGCAACGGCTGCCCGTCGGACGCGGCGCACAACGCCCGCTCCATCAACAACACGATGGAGACGGTGGCGGCGTTCCGCGAATCGCAGAGCAACCCGAACCCGCCGGCGCCCTTCAGCCTGATCCTCCCCGCAGATGGCGAGACGGGGACATCGATCCGCCCGACGCTTTCCTGGCAGTTCTCACCGAACGCGACGCAGTATGACGTGATCGTGTCGTCGGACGAGGCGCTGGAAGTTCCGCTGTTCGAGATCACGCGCTACACGTCGCACGTGCAGCTGCCGCCGGGGATTCTCGAATATGACCATGAGTATTTCTGGGGCGTGAACGCCGTGGGCTTCGCCGGCGAGCAGACGAGCATGCCCTTCGCGCGTTCATTCCGCACGCGGGCGCTGGCCGATTTCAACGGCGACGGCGTGATCGGCTCGGTGGATCTCGCGGCGCTCATCGGCGCGTGGGGCGTGTGTCCGGAGCCGCCCTTCCAGTGCCTCTCCGACATCGACGGCGACAACGTGGTCGGCGCGATGGACCTGGCGATCATGCTGGGGGCGTGGGGCGAGTGAGCGGACAGGCTGAGCGATGAAAGACACGGGGCGCTCCGGATGGCCGGGGCGCCCCTTTTTTCATCGAATCAGAACAGCAATCTCGGGGAGTAGTCCTCTCCGATCCAATCGAGCCGGACGGGGCAGCACCGCGCGGTCGCGTTGTCGTAGATGTAGTTCACGCGGATGAGCAGCGTGCGCTCGCCCTCGTACTTGCCTGTGCGCTTCATGGTGACGGGGAACATCACCCAGGCCGCGCCGACGCCTTCTTCCTTCTTGTTGAAGCGATCGAGCGTTGCGCGGAGTTCTGGGCTCTGGTACATCGTGAATCTTGAGTTCGACCCGCGCGAGAACAGTTGCTCCTTCATCGCCAGACCCGTTCCGGCGGTGACTCGATCCGGATCGATTCGGACGATCTTTGCGCCGCGCCATTCAGGATGACGCCAGAGAAGGGCCATCAGGCTCTCCTCCGATGCGCCGGCCCAGTCAGGGGCTTGGTCGCCCTGAAAGTAGCACGTCCGCGAGGCGCTGCGGCCCAAAGTCCTGAAACGAACCGTTCGCCATGTCGCGGAAGAACTTTGGATCGGCGAGGAACGCGCTTGAGTACCAGAACGCCGTCTTCAATGGTGTCGCCGCGCCCATCACATCGATCCACGGGCGATCCTCGCTGGAGACAGGCGCGTGGTCATCCGAGTGACCCGCGCACGTCCACGCCGCGCCGCCGGCCGCACCATCAGCCGCGAGGATGAGCGGCCACTTGGGACTCCAGTGAATGTAGCCCTCGGTCGCGATGAGATCTCCATGCCGGACGTACCCGATGAGGATAGCCGGGGCCGGCTGGCCGTCGAAGCCCCACCAGTTGGTCGAAGGATCAATATCCCACCGCTTGGGCGCGGGCATGAAATCAGAGTGCGATGAAGCGTACGTCAACATATCGAGGCCGGACTGCCGCACGTTGGAAATGCAGCCCGCCTGTCTTGCAGCGCGCTTCGATTCTGCGAGCGCCGGAACCAACAATGCCATCAAGATCGCGATGAGGCTGATTGCGACCAAGGTCTCAACGAGAGTCACTCCGGCGGCGGCGACGGAGAGGGCGGGCCCATCCAAGTCCTGGGTGCTCGATGGCTGCATGTTTGAATAATATCGGGGGGGGGGGGGGAGGCGTATGCAATAGACATGCGCTGACATTCACTCTTTTTGTGTCCCGACATCCCCTAGATGCTGGGTGGTGAAACACCCCATCACCGCCTCTACAACTCCACAACCTCCATATCCGCCTCCTGCATCGATTCCGGCGCGGGATGGTGGACATCGGTGGTGAAGACGCCGAGGGCCGCGTATTCCGCGGCCATCTCCGTCCGCACGTTGCCGGCGTTGTAGAGCGGGGCGCGGCGGGCGCCGGGGCTCCACGGGAAGCGGCGCTCGTCGCGCTCGCCCGAGCCTGCTTCCTGACGGCGGCTGGCGAATCCTTCGCCGGTGGGAAACTGCGTGCTCGAATCGCGCGCGGCCTGGGCATCCTCGAGGCCGCCGCCATATTCCTGAGAGGCGGGTGAGTGCACGTCGCTGGCGCCTGCGCCGCGCGCGGGAGACGTCCGCCGGGGCGATGCGCCGGCCGCCCCCGCCGCGCCGCTTCGCGCGCCCGCCGTGGCGCCGACGCCGACCGGCCCTTCAGCGGCGGCGTGGAGCAGATCGAGCGAGATCTGCCCCTCGCTCTTGGCCACTTCGATGACGGGAATCGCCTGCTCGAAGGCCTGGATGCGGTGGCGATCGTTCTCGAAGGTTCCGGCCTTTTCCGTCCACGTGGCGCCGGGGAGCACGACATCCGCGCACTCGACGAGCGCGCTGGCGAGCGTATCGATGAGCACGGTGAAAACGCTGTCGGCAGCCGCGGCCTGGCGGAGTTCATCCACGGCCCATTCGCTGGGATAGTTGCCGGTGAGGATGAGGGCGCCGATGCGGCCCTGACCCGCGGCGTCCTTCGACGACGCGGCGGCGCTGCGGAGCAGGCTGAGCATCTCGTCATAGGCGAGGACGCGCCCATCGCCGCTGCCGGGGCCTCCGGCGACGGCCTCGAGCACGCGCCGCACGCCGCGGGCGTTCGGGGCTTTTTCGGCGCGGACGATGAACGCCTTGGGGTCATCGCGCTTGGCGCCGACGGGGAACACCTGGTCTTCGCCCTGGCGCGGCACGGGGCCGACGCCGAGGATGGCGCGGTCGTCGATGGCGCGAGCGGCCTTGGCGAGCAGATACGCCTCCTCGCACGAGAGCATGGGCGAGACCATGACGGCGAGGCGGCGCGTGCGCTCGAGCGCGGCGCCGACGCCGGTCAGCGCGGCGTCGTACGCGCGGGCCCAATCGCACTCGACCAGCGCGCCGTACTGCCGCGACATCGGCGAGCGCAGGCGGCTGGGCGAATGGACGTGCTTCCAGCCGTAGCGGACTTCATCCGTGATCCACCACTTGTTGACGTCGAGATTCGTGCGGGGCTTGATGCGGTAGATCTTGCCCTCGTTGTGGTCGATGCGGATGTTGTCGCCGGAGGCGGTGACGCCGTCGATCGACGCCGCGCCCTTGAGGAACCACACGCGCTGCGTGAAGAGGAAATCCTTGTCGAGCAGGGCGCCGACGGGGCAGAGGTCGTTCACATTCGCCGAGAGCGGGTTATCCACCGCCTTGCCGGGGAAGACGTCGATCTGCGACTTGTTGCCGCGGGCGGAGATCATGAGTTCCGCCGTGCCCGTCACTTCGCGCGTGAAGCGCACGCAGCGCGAGCACATGATGCAGCGATCGGAATAAAGGTAAACGTGGGGACCGAGGTCCTTCTTCGGCTGCTTGACCTTCTCCTCCTCGAAGCGCGAGACGCCGCGGCCGTACTTGAAGGAGTAATCCTGCAGGAAGCACTCGCCGGATTGATCGCACACGGGGCAATCCAGCGGGTGGTTGATGAGCAGATACTCCATCACCGCCTTCTGGTTCTGGACGGCCTTGGGCGAATCGGCGAGGACCACCTGCCCGTCGCCCGCGGGCGTCTGGCACGAGGGGAGCAGTTTGGGGATGGGCTCCAGCTTGTTGTCGTTGCGCGGATTCGGCGCCCACACCTCGACGAGGCAGATGCGGCACGAGGCGACGATGGAGAGGCCGTCGTGGTAGCAATACTGCGGGATCTCGATCCCGTGGTCGTTGGCGACCTGCAGGATCATCTGCCCGGCCTTGAACTCGCACTTTCTGCCGTTGATCGTGATGGTGGGCATCGGGGCGTGGTCCCTGGGTTTCTCGAAACGCGGGGCCCGATGATAGCGGGGAACGCCGTCGGGGCCGGGCGCGGCGACTCTCGCCGCGGCGGGGCCCGCCCTAGTTTCGCTGGCGGCGAACGGCTCGCGGCGGGCGCGCCGGCAGCGGAATCTCGTCCACGCCCTGAAGGGCGGCGATGAAGCGCGGCTCCGCGCGGATCGCGTGGAGGTCCGGATCGGCCCGCGCCTCGTCCGTGCGCGCCCACCCCGCGGCGACGATCGACTCGATGCGATCGAGGGCCTCTTCGCGCTCGCCATTGAGCGCCAGGCAGCAGATCAGTTCGTACTCGTCGTATACCGTGATCTCGTCCTTGTCGCGCATGACGCGTCGCTGGTCTTCGAGGGAGCGCCGCCACTGATCCCGCGCGCGATCTTCGAAGCCCAGGGCGGCCCACGCCCAGCCCAGCGCTCTTCGGCGCGGCGCGGTGAACACGGTCAGGTCCGACGCGTCGAGCAGGGCTTCGAGTTGCCCGCAATGCCGCACGCAGGAGTCGAGCGAGAAGATCCCCCCGCCATCGGGCGCTCCCAGCGCGCGCCCACCGATCATCGCTCGCACCGACTGGGCGTCGGGCGCTTCGTGCGCGCCGTGAACGACCTCGAGCGCTGTGCGGCTGAGATCGAATCTGACCCGGCGCCCGTCGTCGGCGGACCGGCGCCCCTCGAAGTCCGGCGTCATCGCGTGGAGATAGGTCGCGATCGCCTCGGGCTCCCGGCCACAGTCGAGCAGACCGTCCGCGACCTGCCGCCACGGGGGTCCGTTGACGAGCGGCTCGTCGCGCTCGAAGAGCCCCTCGGCGACCCGGATCCAGGCCCTTGCCGCGGCTTCGTTGTCGCCCAGCCGCTGCCATGCCTGGGCGAGGCCTCCGAGTTGCGTGAAGAATGCGCCGGCCGACTGACCATGCGGCGGCGCACCGCGCATCGGAGCGTTGATCATCTTATCGGCTGCCACAGAGAGGGCGGCCCGCGCTCCGGTCTCGTCTCCCAGGTGCAGGCGCTCCCATCCAAGTGCGTACAAATGAAAGTGCGTGGTGCGCTCCGGCAATCGCTCGATGTGACTCTCGATCATCCCCTGGGCCCGCCGCCAGGCCTCCGCGGCTGCGGCATCGTCGCCCCGGCGCTGCCGCATCCAGCCGAGCCAGTGCCACACGAACGCCTCGCCGCACTGGTCTTCGAGGAGCGATTTCGGCGCTCGGCGCACCCACGCGGCCACCGCCTCCTCTTGGGAGGGACACTGGGCAATGCTCTGCGCCAGCTGGCCCCAGAGGCGCAGGTCGTACGGATCGGCCGCGATCTCGGAGGTCCAGTGCGCGAGCACCTTCTCATGCTCCGCAGGATCGAACCCCATGCCCGAAAGGCCGGGCCGCCGCTGCGGAGGCGCCATGAAGAGCAGCGCCCACAGGAACGACAGGAGCCCGGCGAAGGAGGCGATGGCGAGGATGGTGCGGTTGGACATGGGCTGGGCCTGCGGGGAGGCGAGACGATCCGGGTGCGGATCGCGGATGAGCGATCGGGCGACTTGACGGAGTTTAGAGCCGCGGGGCTTCCCTCCCAAGCGCCAAATCGGAACTGAGCGCCTCGGGCGGGGCCTCCGGCCCGTTCCCGCCGCTCCAACTACACTCGCGCCATGAGCGAGGCGGATCGGGCTGGCGCGGGTTCGAAGAGTGGCGGGTCGGGCGGCGGCCCCGCCGCGGGCGGGCGGACGTTCCAATCGCCCCGGGGCACGCGGGATTTCTATCCCGCGGAGTTCGCGCGGCGGCGGTGGCTCTTCGAGAAGTGGCGGAAGGTGGCGATCCGCCACGGGTTCGACGAGATCGAGGGCCCGACGTTCGAGCATCTGGACCTGTACACGGTCAAGAGCGGCGAGGGGATCGTGTCGGAGTTGTTCTCCTTCCGCCGCGCGGGGGGCGAGACGGATTTCGCGCTGCGCCCGGAGTTCACGCCCACGCTCGCCCGCATGGCCGCGGCGAAGGCGAACGCGCTGCCGAAGCCGGTGAAGTGGTTCTCGATCCTGAACTACTTCCGCGCGGAGCGGCCGCAGAGGGGAAGGCTGCGGGAGTTCACGCAGTGGAATGTGGACATGATCGGGGATGATTCGCCGCGGGCGGATGCGGAGGTGATTGCGTGTTG
>CAZGVW010000204.1:0-30796 GCA_964529265.1 uncultured Phycisphaeraceae bacterium | reverse complement strand
GCCCCTATCGGCGAGTCAGCGCAAGGCGCTTGCGAAGCGGACCGCGAGTGTTTCGACGGCGAGTGCGGAGTCCGAAAAGCCGGAGCGGACGCGGGCGTTCGCGTCGGTGGCCTCGGCGAGCAGTTCGGCGAGTTTTTCGGGGGATGCGCGCTTGGCCGCGGCGACGAGGCGTTCTTTGTCCTGCTGCGACCCCCAGATCCGGGCGGCGCCGAGGGCCTGCCACGAGTTCGCGCCGGAATGCAGCAAATTGGAGAGAATGTGGAGTTTTCGCACGCCGTCGGCGAGGACATAGAGCAGAAACGTGGGGTCCTGGCGCGAGGGGCCCTTGAGGGCGGCGATCGCGGCGAGTGTGGCGGCGGCGTCGCCGGTCACGGCGACGGCCTGGAGGGGCCAGGCTTCGTCCTCGCGGGTGAAGCCGACGAGTTCGCGCACGGAATTGGGCGTGATTGTGCCGTTTTTTTCCGTTCCCGCGGCGAGTTTGGCGAGTTCGGAATCGATGCGGCCGAGATCGGGCCCCAGGCGGGCGACGAGGAGCTCCGCCGCGGCGGGCTCCAGCGCGGCGCCGTGCTCCTTCTGGGCGCGGTGGGCGGCCCACTTGATGGCCTGCTCGGGGATGGGGGCCTCGCACTTGATGATCGAGCCGACCTTCTGGATAAGGGCATCCAGTTTGCCCTTGTGCCACGTGCCGGCGCGGAGGAGGAGTGTGGATTGCTCGGCGGGGGTCGCGGCGTAGCGTTCGAGGAGGGGGCGGCTGCCTTCCTTCACGAAATCCTCGGCGTCATCCACGATGACGAGGCGGTGTCGCTGCATGAGGCCAAAGGAGCGGCACTCATCGAGCACGTCCGCGGCAGGGGCGGTGGCGTCGAAGCGGATGACATCGATCTCGCCGTGGGCGTCGGTGAGGGCCTTGCGGAGGCCCTCGGTGTGGAGGGATTTCAGGTGTGCTTCGGGACCGTGGAGGAGGACGATGCGGTCGGCGGCGGTGGGGACGCCGCCCCCGGAACCCCCTGAAGCCCGCGAAGCCCTGGAAGCCGCGGGGGCGGATTTCGGGCGGCGGGGGGCCGGCGCGGCGGCGGAGGAGCGGGTTGAGGTTTTCTTCTTCGGCACGGCGTCAGGCTAGCGGGGTGGGGCGGCGGGGGCGATGGGGCGATGCGGGAGCGCGGACCGTTTCCAGAACTTCACGCGTTCTCTACACTGGAGGCGCGGCCGGCGACCCGGTGGGGAACACCCGAGGCCGGCCGCCGCGCGTATTGCGTCAACCTGGTCCTTCCGCCGGCGGCGGCCGCCCAGCGGTCATTTCGGCCGGAGCCGGCTCAGTCAGGCGCCTCTCAGGGGGCGCTGAAGGAGGTCTGTCCCCATGGCCGGCTACACCACTGCTGACATCAGGAACATCGCGCTCGTGGGCCACGGAGGCGGCGGGAAGACGAGCCTTACGGACTGGCTCCTTCACGCCGCCGGCGCCATTGGACGAGTGGGGACGATTCAGGACAAGAACACGACGTGTGATTTCGAGCCGGAGGAGAAGGAGCATGCGCACAGCCTGAGCAGCGCGCTGGTGCACTTCGACTACGAGGGCCGGCGCGTGAACATGATCGACACGCCTGGGTATCCGGACTTTCTGGGGCAGGCGATCACGGCGCTGCCGGCGGTGGAGATGGCGGCGGTGGTGGTGGATGCGGCGCGGGGCGTGCAGACGGTGACTCGGCGGATGATGAGGCTCGCGGAGGATCGCAACCTGCCGCGGATGATCATCATCAACAAGATCGACCACACGGAGGAGGACCTGGAGACGCTGGTCGAGGTGATTCGCGAGACGTTCGGCGCGGCGTGCCTGCCGATCAACCTCCCTGCGGACGGCGGGGCGCGCGTGGTGGACGTGTTCGAGCACGAGGACGGTTCGACGGATTTCTCATCGGTGGCGGAGGCGCACAAGGCGATCACGGATCAGGTCGTGGAGGTGGACGACGCGCTGATGGAGGCGTATCTGGGCGGCCAGACGCCGTCGCCGGAGGAGTTGCACGGGGCGTTCGAGAAGGCGCTGCGCGAGGGGCACCTGATTCCGATCTGCTTCACTTCGGCGCGCACGGGCGCTGGGGTGAAGGAGTTGCTGCACGTGTTCACGCACTACTGCCCGAGCCCGCCGGAGGGGAATCCGCGGCCGTTCGTGAAGGGCGAGGCGCCGTGGAAGCCGGCGCCGGATGCGTCGAAGCCGCTGGTGGCGCACGTGTTCAAGGTGGCGACGGACCCCTTCGTGGGGAAACTGGCGTTCTTCCGGGTGCACCAGGGGACGATCAAGCACAACTCGCAGGCGTTCCGCAACGACGAGAAGAAGCCGCTGCGGATCGGGCACATCGTCGAGGTGCAGGGCAAGGAGCACAAGGACGTCACGCAGGCGATTCCGGGCGACATCGTGGCGGTGGCGAAGGTTGAGGAACTGCACCTGAACGACATACTGCACGATTCGCACGAGACGGATGACGTGCGGATGACGCCGATTCCGCTGCCGCGGCCGATGTACGGGCAGGGGATCACGCCCAAGAGCCGGGGCGACGAGGCGAAGGTGAGCACGGCGGTGGCGAAACTGATGGACGAGGATCCGACGTTCGTGGTGGAGCGCGTGATGGCGACGCACCAGACGGTGGCGCGCGGCCTCGGCGAACTGCACATGCGGATGGTGCTGGCGCGGCTCAAGAACCGCTTCGGCGTGGAAGTGACGACGGAGCCGCCGAAGGTGGCGTACAAGGAGACGATCGCGGCGAAGGCGGAGGGGCACCACCGGCACAAGAAGCAGACGGGCGGGGCCGGTCAGTTCGGCGAGGTGTATCTGCGCGTGGAGCCGTTGCCGCGGGACCACGAGACGGGCTTCGAGTTCGTGGACGACACGTTCGGCGGGACGGTGCCGAAGCAGTACCTGCCCGCGATCGAGAAGGGTGTGCGGCAGGTGCTGGCGCAGGGCGCGATCGCGGGATATCCGCTGACGGGCGTGCGCGTGAGCGTGTATGACGGGAAGCACCACCCGGTGGATTCGAAGGAAGTGGCGTTCGTGGCGGCCGGGAAGCGGGCGTTCATCGACGCGGTGCAGAAGGCGCGGCCGGTGCTGCTGGAGCCGTACGTGGAGATCGAGGTGACGGCGCCCTCGCAGCACATGGGCGACCTGACGAGCGACATCTCGGGCAAGCGCGGGCGGATCGTGGGCACGGACATCCTGCCGGGCGACATGTGCGTGGTGAAGGCCACGGTGCCGCTGGCGGAGACGCTGACGTACGCAAGCCAGTTAAAGAGCATGACGGCGGGGCAAGGGTCATTCGCGATGGACTACAGCCACGACGAAGCGACGCCGCCCAACGTGCAGGCGGAGATCGTGGCGCTGTTCAAGCCGCATGCGGATGAGGATTGAGGAAGGATCCCGTGCAGCCCTGAGGGCTCGGCGAGAGTATGTGAGAGGAAAAAACGAGGCGCAGGCGTGTTCGACGCCTGCGCCTCGCGTGTTGGTTGGGTTGGGGCTTCAGCCCCGTGGACTTGCTCTCGAATCAGGAATCTCCGCCGCCGCCGCCACCACCGCCTCCGCCGAAGTCAAGGCAGAGTTCCCAGATGCACGGGCCGCCGTTGCAGGAATAGAGGAAACAGATCTGCCCGTACTTGTTGAAGTAGGCGTCGGAACAGGGGCCGCAGGACACCGTGCCGCCGGCGGTGGCGGGCGCGGCGGGCATGAAAGCCGCGGCGGCGCCGAATGCGGCGGCGCCCAGGATCCCGAGTGAGAACACTCTGCGTGCGCTGCGTTTCATAAGAAGCGTCTCCTCCGGTCTTTATCCGACCGGCGTCAGGGATACACACGGGCCCGGTCCGGGCGACACCGCCAGGACAACTGACCCGTCGGAACTCTGCGTTGCGAGGCACGAGTCCCCACGCGGCATGGCGGAGTGCGCGATCAACGCCTCCGTTCCGCCGCCCGTTGATTTGGCCGGCGCGAGGCGCCGGCGCTCCCTGATCTGGACTGATTCATGCAACTGATTCGCCGGCGCGCGGCCGTGCGCTGCGCCGGATTTGTCACTGTGCACGGCGATGGCCTGAAGCGCCTCCTGCTCCATCTGCTCGCTGAGCGCGCCGTACCACACGCGCGCAACCTTGCCGCCGGGCTCGATGAGAAGCGTGGTGGGCACCATGCGAATCTTGATGAGGTCGGAATCGATGAAACTCTTGAGGTCGCGCACGGGGTAGGAGGGCGGCGCGGCTTCGGTTGTCGGGCTTCCGGGGCTTCCGGGGGTTCCGGGGGCGGCGTGGTCGGCGTGGCTCGCGGATTCCTCACCGACGGCGATGCCGAGGGCGCGGAGGCCGGCGCCCTGCGCCGCCGCGGCAAGGCGGTTCCACGCGGGCTTGACCTGCGTGCAGGCGGGGCACTGGCGTGAGAAGACCATGAGCAGCGTTGCGCCTTCATCGGCGCCGAAGGTGATGGAGGCATCGCCCGCGGCTTCAGCGCCCTCGCCGGCCGACCCATCGCCCGCGGACGCATCGCGCACGATGAGGGGCGCGATGGAATCGCCTGGCTTGATGGCGGTGGAGGGATCGAAGGGCGCGGCTGATTGCGCGAGTTCGGCCTTGAGGTCGCGGTTCTGGAGCGCGAGCATGACGACGAGCGCGGCGAGCACTGCGCACGCGAGCATGAGGAAGCCGGTGAAGAACCGGCCGCCCTTGTCGGGCGCGGGGGTGGTGGCGGAGGTGGTCGGGCTGGTGGTTGGGCCCCCTGTTGGGCCAGTGGTTTCGACTCGCATGTGAACGCCGCTCCTCCGCCGATCGGGCGCGGCGGAGCGGCGGGGGGCCGCGGCGCCGTCCCTTGCGGAAAGGGGTGACTGTCGAGGAGTTGCGATTCTGCACTGCTGGGCGGTTTTTCGCAATGTTCGGCGGTATTCTGGCGGGCGCGCCGCGCCGAAGGGTGGGGCGGTCGCCTCCCTTGATGGGGGAATTGCGCTAGGGCTGCGCGTCTGCTCCGAGGGGTGTTCACCGGTGGAGGATGGGGCGGAGGACGCCGCGATGTCTGACTCGACAGCCATGTTCGCCAACCAGTGGGGGGCTGATTTCCCCGGACCAGGGGAGCATGGTCCCCGGCCCGACACAATCGGTCCGTACAAGGTGCTGGAGTTGCTGGGCGTCGGCGGAATGGGGCTGGTGTACCTCGCCGAGCAGACGGAGCCGGTGCGGCGGCAGGTGGCGGTGAAGGTGATCCGTCCCGGGCTGGACACGCGCGAGGTGATTGCGCGGTTCGAGGCGGAGCGCCAGGCGCTGGCGATGATGGATCATCCGAACATCGCGCGCGTGTTCGAGGCGGGCGCGACGGAGGATGGTCGGCCCTACTTCGTGATGGAGGTGGTGCGCGGGCTGCCGATCACGGATCACTGCGACGCGTGCCGGCTGAGCACGCAGGAGCGTCTGCGGCTGTTCGCGCTGGTGTGCGACGCGGTGCATCACGCGCACCAGAAGGGCGTGATTCATCGCGACATCAAGCCATCGAACGTGCTGGTGGAGGTGCAGGAGCGGCAGGCGATTCCGAAGATCATCGATTTCGGCGTGGCGAAGGCGATTTCGCAGCCGCTGACGCAGCGCTCGCTGTACACGGAGAAGGGCCAGTTGATCGGCACTCCGGAGTACATGAGCCCCGAGCAGGCGGAGATGACGGGGCTGAACATCGATACGCGGACGGATATCTATTCGCTGGGCGTGCTGCTGTATGAGTTGATCGCGGGCGCGCTGCCGTTCGATGCGCGGACGCTGCGGGCGGCGGGGTTCGCGGAGATTCAGCGGTACATCCGGGAGGTTGATCCGCCGCGGCCGAGCATGCGGCTGAGCGCGCTGTCGGCGGAGGAAGCGGGGCTGGTCGGGGCGCGGCACGGGGTCGATCGGGCGACGCTGGTGCGGGAGTTGCGCGACGACCTCGACTGGATCGTGATGAAGTCGATCGACAAGGACCGGACGCGGCGGTATGCGAGCGCTTCGGAGTTCTCGAGCGACATCGACCGGCATCTGCGGCATCTGCCGGTGATCGCGGGCCCGCCGAGCGCGATGTACCGGGCTCGGAAGTTCGTGCGGCGGCGTCGCGGGCTGGTGGCGGCGGGCGGCGCGGTGGCGGCGGCGATCGTGCTTGGCCTGGTGGGGACGACGTGGCAGGCGATCGAGGCGCGGCGTGGGCGGGACGAGGCGGAGGCGCAGCGTGGGCGGGCGGAGGCGGCGCTGGGCGTCTCTCGAGCGCGGCTCGAGACCGGGCTCGAGCTGGCGAACCGGCTGGTGACGGACATCGATCGGCGGATCTCGGTGCTGCCCGGATCGATGGAGGCGAGGAAGGCCATTGTCGAATCCTGCGCGGAGTACCTCAGGCGCCTTTCGGAGGGCGCGGTGGACGATCCCCTGGTTCTCGATGCGGAGGCGGACCTGCGCACGGCGATGGCGGACATCCAGGGCGGGTTGGGGGCAGGCAACTCCGGGGACGCCGCGGCGGCGCTGGAGAATCGGCGCGGCGCGCTTGCGCTTCGAGAGTCGCTTGCGGGGCAGGATCCCCAGAGCGCTGCGCGGCGGCTCGACCTTGCGACCGCCTCCCTCGCGCTCGGGGACGCGTTGCGCACGACCGGTGCGCCGCTCGATGAGACGAAGGCGGCGTATCTGGCGGCGGCGGATGAGGCCGACGCTGTGCTTCGGGCGTCGCCGTCGGATGATCGAGCGCCGGCGGTGAGCAAGCGAGCGCTGCTCACGACCTCGTACATGCTGAGCCGCGAGGGCAGGCACAGCGAGGCCCTGGACGCGTGCCAGCGAGCGCTTGAGGGCGCGCGTGACGCCGCGAGGAGCCGGCCGGATGAGGCGGCGGCGCAGTCGAGCCTGATGGAATCGCTCCGGACGCTCGGGGATCTGCGTCTGCAGGCCGAGCGCGCGGAGGAGGCGCTGACTGCCTATCAGGAGGCGCTCGGGATCAGTGAGGCGCTCGCTGCGAAGTCCGAGTTCAACGAGCGCAGGCGTCGGGACGAGGCGTGGTGTCACATTTTCGTGGGACGGGCGCTGCGCGCGATGGATCGTCACGCGGACGCCGCGGAATCGTTCCGCGCCGCGCTGCCGATCCTCGAATCGATCGCGGGCGCCGACGCTTCGAACGTCAAGGCGGACGCGGAGGTTCACGTGGGCAGGTTGTTCCTCGGCGAGGCGCTCATTCCGGTGGCGGCGGTGGACGCGCAGGTGGAGCTCGAGCGGGCGCGAGATGGTCTGACGCGGCACGTGGAGCGGGATCCTTTGAACGCGCTGAGGCGTCGTGAACTCCTGCGCGCCCATAACCGTCTGGGCGAGCTGCACTGCTCGCAGAATCGATTCGATGAGGCGCTGGAGGCGCACGCCCGGGCGCTTGTGCTGGTTGAGCGGCTCTGCGCCGACGACCCGGAGAATGCGCTGGCGAAGGAGGCGCTGGCGAAAACACTGGGGCAACTGGGCGACGCAGCGGCGGGCGCCGCGGCGCAGGAGATCGCTGCGCCGGAGCGCGGGGCGCGGCGCTGGACGGAAGCGCGTGAATGGTACGCGCGGGCGCTGGACACTCTGTCGCAGCTCAAGGCGCGTGGCGCGCTGACCGGGCAAGGGGAGACGGACCTGAAGCGCATCGCCGACGAGATCGAGAAGTGTGTCCGCGCGCTGGGTGATGCGGCCACCGCCCTTCGTTCTGTGAAGGAAACTGGCGGCGGAGTCGCGCCGGAATCAGGCGGTGGGCAGGCGCCGGCGAGCCGATGAGTCATTCTTTCTGGAACTTGCCCGCCGCGTCCGTGAGCAGGTTGAGCATGACAATCGGCGGCTCCTCGGGTTCGTGGAGTGCGGTGACCACGTCCATCTTGCCGTCGCCGTTGTAATCGCCCGGCCACACCTTGTCTGTCGCCACGGTGATGTCGGACTCGATCGCGGTGTTGAAAGCGCCATCGCCGGTTCCACGGAAGAAGGAGAGGGTGGTCTCGTCCTGCTTGACGACGACCATGTCGAGTTTGTCCGTATTGACCGGGCTATCGAACCGGCCGAGGGCGACGGAGACGGGCTTTTCGATGCCGATGCACGCGAGGGCGTCGAGCTCGAAGTTCTCATCGGACGGATCGCCGTGGGGCTTCCCCCCGAAGACGTGGAGTTTGTCGTCTTCGCGGCTGGCGATCACGACGTCGTCGCAGCTGTAGTTGTCGTTGCTGCGGAAATCGCCGATGGCGATGGTGTAAGGGCCATCGCCGACGCTGTACTCCTCGTCCTGCCGGGTCAGCGAGTGCGCGCCGAGCATGTTGATGGTGCTGAGGAAGACAATGGCCTTCTTCGAGCCCGCGTCAATGACAATGAGATCGGGCCACACGTCCTGGTTGAGTCTGCCCGCGGCGACTGCGGCGACGGAGAAGCCGTTCGCGACTTCCTGTTTCGAAGAGAAGTGCCCCCATCCCGGCGCCTTGCCGGCGGCAAAGGGCGCGAAAGTGGTCATGCCGCGATAGAGGCGCAGGGCGTGCCCTGTGCCTTCGTTCGGAGCGCTGGCGATGACCGCGTCGTAGACGCCGTCGTTGTCGAAATCGGCGAAGGTGGAAAGGTCGGAATATTGCGCGGCGCAAGGCGTTCCGACAAGCAGGCATGCGGCGCCGACGGCGCCGGGAATCGAACGGATCGCGATGCGCGGAAGCACGGGAGGCTTGCTGTTGCTCATGGCTGGGTCTCCTGGTCCTACGGCGTTCGGAGTGGCGTCGCTCCATCGACCTGAGACAAAGGCGCCGACATCCATGAGACGCGTCAAAGAGACGCCGATCTTTCGGCGGGGGCAGTCGTTGCCCGGCGGGCCGTGGCCGTGAACCGCCGATTTCCGCGGGAGGGAGACCAAAGGCTCTCCGTCGAGCGCCGACTCGCGGGACACGTCAGCGAATTGGCGTCCGAGCCGCGTGAGCGCCGGCCGCGGCCGACGCCTTGAGCATTGAATCACAAGTAAGAAGCGGGGGCCAGCGGAAGTCAGCCCGCGGCCGGGACGAGTGAGCCCGGCGGCAACGGCGCGTCCGGCGGACCCACGAAGCGAGGTTCGCTCGGCGCCACGCGGGGGCTGTCACAAGCTTCACGAAGCGTTTTCACGATTCATGCGATGTTGCGCATGCGCGGGCGGGCGTGGGGACCCGTCAGAGGCCGAGTTTCTCCCGCAGTTTCGCCTGCACCGCCTTGGCGTCGGCCTGGCCGCCGGAGCGTTTCATCACGGCGCCGACGAGGCGGCCGATCGCGGCCATCTTGCCGGCCCTCAGGTCCTCAACGCTCTTGGCGTTCGCCGGGTCCGCAATGGCCTGGTCGCACCAGGCGTCGAGCGCGCCCTCGTCGCGCACCTGGAGCAGGTTCTTCGCCTTCGCCACGGTTTCGGCGTTCTCGTCCGTGTCGCACAGGAGGCCGAACAACTCATCGGCCGCGGTTGAGCCGATGGCGCCCTCCTCGCGCAGTTTCACGATGCCGGCGATCTGATCGGGCGTGATGCCGAGTTCGTTGGCGAGGCAGCCGCGTTCGTTGGCCCGCTTGGCGCCGGCCTGCAGGATGAAGTTCGCCGCCTGCTTGGCGGCGCGCTCGGGGAGCAGCGTGGGCGCGAGGGCCCGTATCGCCGCCAGCGTTTCTTCGAAGAACAGGCAGACGTCCCGCTCCTCAACCAGGGCCGCGGCTTCCTTGGCGGAGAGGCCGAGTTTTTCGATGAAGCGCTTGCGGCGGGCGTGGGGCAGTTCGGGCAGGCGGGTTCGCACGGATTCGCGCCACTCCGCGTCCACCTTCACCGGGATGAGGTCGGGATCGGGGAAGTAGCGGTAGTCGTGCGCATCTTCCTTCTCGCGCTGGAGGACGGTGACGCTCTTGACGTCATCCCAGCCGCGGGTGGATTTGGCGCCGGGGCCCATTTCGCGCCCTTCGCGCCGCCAGCGCTCCGGCTGTTCCTTGAACTCGTGCTCGATCGCGCCGCGCAGGGCGCGGAAGGAGTTCAGGTTCTTGATCTCGACGATGGGCGTCTTGACGATGCGCCCGTCGTCCAGGCGCAGGATGGTGTTGATGTTGGGCTCGAAGCGCATGTGCCCCTTCTGCATCACGCCTTCGGAGACGCCGAGAAAGCGGCAGATGTTGCGGAGCAGTTGCGCGAAGGCCACGACCTCGTCGGCGGTGGTGAAATCCGGCTGCGTGACGATTTCGAGCAGGGGCGTGCCGGCGCGGTTGAAATCGACGATGGAGTAGTCGATCGGGCGGCCGCCGGGCAGTTCGTGCAGGAGTTTGCCCGCGTCCTCCTCGAGGTGGGCGCGGATGATGCCGATGCGCTTCACGGGCTCCCCGTTCGCCGCGGTGGCGTGGTCGCCCTTCGGCGTTCCCGAAGGGAGGGGCAGATCGATGGCGCCGTCGAAGCACAGGGGCAGATCGTACTGGCTGATCTGGTAGTTCTTGGGCAGATCGGGGTAGTAGTAGGACTTGCGGTCCCACTTCGTGAACTCCGCGATCTGGCAGCCGAGGGCGAGGCCGACGAGCATGGCCATCTCGACCGCGTCGCGGTTCATCACCGGCAGCGCGCCGGGAAGGCCGAGCACCACGGGATCGATGAGCGTGTTGGGCGATGCGCCGTCGTAATCCGGGTGAGCCGGGCTCGGGGCCCGCGTGAACATCTTGGTCCGCGTCGCGAGTTCGACGTGGATCTCGAGTCCGACCTTGAGTTCGACGGAGGTGATGGAGGCCATGGGGGATGCGAGCGGGGGATTCGGTCGTGGTGAGGTGTAGACGGTAGAGCGGTAGACAGTAGACGGGGATGCGCGCGTTTGGGCAACCCGCCGCGACAGGAGAAAAAACCGGCCGCCCCTTGCGGGACGGCCGGTGCGATCAGCCTTCGGTTCACTGAGGTTCAGATCAGCGTCCGCGGCGGCGGCGGAGGCCGAACGCGCCCGCGACGCCCAGCAGCGCCACGGCGCCCGGCGTCGGTACGAGCTTGTACGACACCGCGAGCGCCGGAGCATCGACGCCGGCGAAGGGGCTGTCCTGACCCTTGAACGTCGCCTGAACATTCAGGTCGTCCGTATCGATGACCATGGTCAGGAACGCGTCGCGCGAGTTCAGTTCGGTGAGGACGGCGGGGATCGAGACATCGCCCATGTCCATCACGCCGTTGGGCAGGCCGGGGCCGCCCGTGAAGTTGAACGTGCCGGCGAGCATCGCGGGGCCGAGGCTGCCGTCGTACATGCGGTTGCCGCCGAGCACGTTGCCGATGCCGAGCGTGCCCGCCGCGGTCGCGGGGTCGATGTTCGTGGCGTCATCCCCCACGTACCACGCTTCCAAGGCGCCCGGAATCGAGAACGCGGCATTGGATTGTTCAGCGACGATCTTGACGCTCTGAACTTCCCAGCCCGGCATGTCATTGGCCGCGGCGTCGGCGTCGAGGGCGGCGTAGAGGTCCGCGAGGTTGAAGCGGATGGCGCCCCAACTGGCGAACGCATCGTTGTTGCCCTGGACGTTGAAGAACCGCGTGCCGCTGGTTCCGCCGCGGATGCCCGTGCCCTGCACGGTCGCGACGAAGCCGGCGCCGAGTGTCGCGGCGTCACCGAACTGGTCCTGATCGGCGTAGGTGAAGATTTCGCCGGTCGAGGGCGTGGCGAGCGCACTCGCCGCGCACCCTGCGCAGACCACCATCGCGCAGATTGCTCTTTTCATGTGTCTCTTGCCTCCTGTAAAAGCCAGTCTACGACAAAGCCGCTGCAGCGCCGATCGAAAAAGCTCGATTCGGCCCCCCGCAACGTGTCCGAATGGTGGCGAAGTCGTGTGCGCGCGGGTTCGGGAGGCTGTGAAGAACTGGTGAGAAGTCCGGGGACGACGGCGGTGCATCGTCTAAGTGCTTGCATGGCAAAATGTTAGAGATCTCGGCTCCCCGCGGACTCCCGCCGCCGGATCCACGGGCCTTTGGGCTACACTGTGGGCCTTATGCCGCCTTCCAGCACTTCCCCCCGCCGAGTCGTGATCACCGGCCTCGGCGCCGTGACGGGATTCGGCTTGGGCGTCCAGGCCCTCTGGGAGGGTCTGCTGGCCGGGGAGTCCCGCCTGCGGCCCATCCAGCGGTTTGACGCCACCGCGTTCCCCAGCCGCCTGGGGGCGGAGGTGGAGAACTTCTCCGCCCGCGACCTCGTGCCCAAGAGCTACCGAAAGGCCGTCAAGGTGATGGCCCGCGACATCGAACTGGCCGTGGGCGCCGCGAAGGCGGCGGTGGAGGACGCGGGGCTGGTCACGAAGGCGTCGGCGGGTGAAGGGGGGCCGGAGGGTGGCGTCACATACCCGCCCAGACGTGTGGGGTGCCACATCGGCGCGGGGCTCATCGCCTGCGAGACGGATGAGCTGACCACCGCCTTGGCGAGCGCAGTGGATGATTCCGCGGGCGGGGCCAACGGCCGGATGGCGGGATTCAGCCTGAAGAAGTGGGGCGAGAGCGGGGTGAACAATCTGCAGCCGCTGTGGCTGCTGAAGTACCTGCCGAACATGCTCGCCTGCCACGTGACGATCATCCACGATGCGCAGGGCCCCTCGAACACGATCACGTGCGCGGAGGCGTCCGGGCTGCTTTCCATCGGTGAGAGCCGGCGTGTGATCCGCCGCGGCGAGGCGGATGCGTGTTTTTCCGGTGGCGCCGAGTCAAAAATGAACCCGATGGGCCTGTTGCGGATGGACCTTGCGGGCCGGCTGGCTCATACGGGCGACGCGACGGATGGGGCGCCGTTCGTCCGGCCGTATGACGACAAGGCGCCGGGGTCGCTGCTCGGGGAAGCGGGCGGGCTGGTGATTCTGGAATCCGCGGAGACGGCCCAGGCCCGCGGCGCACGGCCATATGCGGAGGTGGCCGGGTTCGGCGCCGGGCAGGCGCCGCTTTCGGACGACCCCGCCGTGCGCGCCCAGGGTCTGCGGTTTGCAATCGAGCGAGCGCTGGAGGACGCGGGAATCGGCGCCGGCGACGTGGATGCGATCGTGCCCGGCGCCGCGGGCATCCGCGAGGTGGACGCGGAGGAAGCCGCGGCGCTCCGCGGCGTGTTCGGGGCGCCGCTGGCGGAGATTCCACTCGTCACGCTCACGCCGGCGATCGGCGCCTCGATGGCCGGGGCGGGAGGCGTCGCGGCGTGCGCTGCGGCGCTGTGCGTGCGGCACCAGACGCTCCCCGCGCGGCTGCACTCCGGCAAGCCTGCCCCGGATCTTCAGGCCGGGGCCGCGAAGCAGCGCGATGCGCGGCTGAAGAACGTCCTCGTCTGCGCCCCGGCGCTCGGCGGCCAGAGCGCCGCACTTCTGCTGCGGAGCGTGTTAGTCTGATCGCCGCCCCATTTCCGTCCGACCCTCTACAGGAGACCGCTATGAACCACCATCACCATTCGTCCCCCCACCAGCGCCGCGCCACGCCGCTCGAGGACCTCGATCCGAATCTGACGAGCGTCAGCCGCACGGTGATCGGCGCCGCGATCGACGTGCACAAGGCGCTCGGTCCCGGGTTCGACAAGGAGGTCTATCAGAACGCGCTGTGCATCGAGCTGGACGAGAAGGGCGTGCCGTACAAGATCGACCACAGCGTGCCGGTTGAGTACAAGGGCACGAAGGTCGGCTCGCACACGCTGAACCTCTACGTGAACGATCGCTTCGTCGTCGAACTGATGGCGGAGCACCGCGTGATCGATGGCCACGACCGGACCAAGTTGCGCGCCCAGCTGCGCGCCGCCGATCTCGAACTCGGGCTCATCATCAACTTCGGCGAGCGCCGCCTGAAGGACGGCCTCGTGCGCGTGCTCAATCCGGACAAGTTGAACGCGATGCACGGCCACGACGACGACATGCACGACGAAGCGGGCGACTACGAAGTCGAGACGGCGTGATGACCGCCGCCCCGGCCAGCGCAGCCCGTTCCGGCGCAGTCGGCGGAGTGCGCGACGCCGGCGCGCGCATCGTCATCACCGGCATGGGCTGGGTGACGCCTCTCGGCTCGGACATCGATTCCGTGTGGCGGCGCATCGGCGGGGCGGAGTCGGGCGTGGGCCGCATCTCGCGCTTCGACGCGGAGACGTTCAGCACCAACTTCGCGGCCCAGTCGCAGGATCCGGACCTTGCCGCGTGGCTGGATGACGCCGCGCCGCATGCGCACGCGGGGGTGAACTCCCGCTTCGCGCTTGCCGCGGCGGCGCAGGCGTGGAAGCAGGCCGGCCTTTCGCAGCCGAAGCGGGGCCAGGCCGCGCCGGGCCTGAAGGCGGGCCGCGTCGGTGTGTATCTCGGCTCGGGCGAGGGCCCGCCCGATTTCGAGGCCTTCATCGGCGCCAATGTTTCGGGCTGGGACGCGGAGCGCCGCTCGGTCGATATGCGTCGCTGGGCCAAAGCCGCGTACGAGCGCATGAGCCGCGAGCGCGAAATCGAGCAGGAGCCGAACATGCCGCTCTCGCACGTGGCGACGGCCTTCGGCGCCAGCGGCCCCTGCTTCAACTGTCTCACGGCGTGCGCCGCCTCCACGCAGGCCATCGGCGAAGCGACGGAGATCATCAAGCTCGGCGATGCGGACATGATGATCGCCGGCGGCGCGCACACGATGATTCACCCGCTCGGCGTCACCGGCTTCATCCGCCTCACCGCCCTCTCGGCGCACCGCGATGATCCGCAGGGCGCATGCCGGCCGTTCTCAGCCAATCGCGATGGCTTCGTGATGGGCGAGGGCGCGGGCATGCTCGTCCTGGAGCGGCTCGATCACGCGATTTCCCGCGGCGCCAGGCCCCTCGCCGAGATCGTCGGCTTCGGCTCCTCGGCCGACGCCTTCCGCATCACCGACATCCAGCCGGATGGCGAGGGCGCGCAGGCCGCCATGCGCGGCGCGCTGGGGCAGGCCGGGATCGACCCCCACGCCGTCGATGACCGGGGCCGCCCGCTCGTGCACTACATCTCCGCGCACGGCACCGGGACGGAAGAGAACGATGCGATCGAGACCCGGGCCATCAAGGCCGTCTTCGGGCCGAACGCGCCGCGGATTCCGGTGTCGTCCATCAAGTCGATGACGGGTCACCTCATCGCCGCGGCGGGCGTGGTGGAGGCCATCACCTGCGTCATGGCCATCCGCACGGGCGTGCTGCCGCCCACGCGCAATCTCACGCAGCCCGACCCCGCGTGCGACCTCGACTACGTGCCCAACGCCGCGCGGGATGTCACGGCGCAGGGCGGCGTGCAGGTCGCTCTTTCCAACAGTTTCGGCTTCGGCGGGCAGAACAACACGCTCGTGCTCCGCAGATTCATTGAGTAGAGGGCTCGTTGGCGACTCTCGCCGCAACCGGGACGCGGCGAAGAAGGCGGGAGGAAGGCAGGGATGCATTCGGAGAGCCGCCGGGCCCGCGCTGAGGAGCACGATGCGCGCCTGCGCCGCCGCGTGCGCGCCGCGCTCGCCGCGGTGACGCCGGCGCTCGCGGGCCGCATCGCCATCTGGGCGATGCTTGTGCTCATCGCGGGCGCCACGCTGGCGATGTTCATGGCGGTGTCGCTGGCGTCGCAGCCGCCCGCGTGGTGGCGCACGGTGGATCTGGAAGGCGCGGAGACGCGCACACTGGCCGATCGTGTGGAATCCGGCGTCATCACGGCGCTGCACAAGGACCGGCCGCTGAACGAGCCGTGGACGGTCGCGATCTCCGCGGCTCAGGCCAACGCGTGGATCAACGTGAAACTGCCTCGATGGCTCATCAACCGGCGCCTTGGCTGGCCGGAGCGCCTGGCGGAGGCGCAGGTGGAGTTCAGCGGCGGACAGGTGTCGCTCGGTGCGCGCCTCGCGGATGATGGGGAGGACCAGATCGTCGCGGCCACGGCCGCGCCGAGGCTGCTCGATTCCGGCGCGCTGTGGCTGCCGATCGCGTCCACCCGGGCCGGAAGGCTCGACCTGCCCTCGAACTGGACGGTTTCGCGGCTGCGCGAGTGGCTGCCGCCTGAGATTCGCGGCTTGGAATCCACGCGGGCGACGCTCGAAGCGCTCGCGGGCGCCGAGCCGCTCTTCGCGGACGCTTCAGTGCGCCTGGAGGATGGTCGCCGCGTGCGGCTGATCGACATCCGCGCCGAAGAGGGCCGCCTGCTGCTGACGTGCGTCACCGAGCCGCCGGCGCACGCTTCAGGGGGAGAGGACTGAACCCGGAGGAAGACGGAGCGGACGGAGAAGAGGCAGGAACGCAGAGGAGCGCGGAGGTGCGCAGAGGGGGGAAGACATCAAACCACCACATCCGAGGCTTCCTCCGCGTCCCTCCTTTGAAGCGGGAGTGTGCCAAGACGGCGATCAGGCGATCGTTCCAGCCGGTGTCGGTCGCGGGCCAACCGTGTGGCCATCCCAAAGATACGCCCAACACTCCTCCACCTCTCTGTCTTCCTCCGTCTTCCTCCGGGTTCATTCTTCTTTCTTCATCGTCCTCCGCGTCCCTGTGTGCTCCTCTGCGTTCATGCCTCCCTCACCTCAGCCGGCGCATGCGATGCACCCATCGGCCATACGCCAGCACCGCCGCCATGAGTTCGCGCTTCGACTTCGCGGGCCCTGCGCCGAACGCCGTGTGCATCCGCCACTGCCAGTACGGCCCCCGGAAGCGGAAACGCGTGATCACCGCCAGCCGCGCCAGTTCGTACACACCGCCGAATGTCTCAAGAAGCCGCCGCATGTCCCTCACAGGATATATTCCGAGCGGTCAGGAACGCAGAGGAGCGCGGAGTCACGCAGAGGGGAAGACGCACCGACGGATTCAAGCGTGGCCCATGCGGCTCAAGCGTCGTGATCCCAGTCCTTCCCCCCGGTCTCTCTCCGTTCCCTCCGTCTTCCTCCGGGTTCATTTCTTCTTTCTTCCTCCTCCTCCGCGTCCCCTCTGCGCTCCTCTGCGTTCCTGCCCTCTTCCTACTTCAGTTCCTCCGGCAATCTCGCGTGCAGGTCCTTCAGCCGCTCCGCCTGGTCGGCGGGCATCACCAGTGTCGCGTCCGGCGTGTGGATCACGATGAGCCCCTTCGCGCCCAGAATCGCCACGCGATGCCCCGCAGCGCTGTTCACCACCAGTGAATCGCCGCACTCGTGCAGCGTCACCGGGGCGTCGGCGCCCTCCACCACGCGGTTGCCCTGCGCATCGGGCGAGATTGTCTCCGCGTAACTCGGCCAGCTGCCGACATCGCTCCATGTCACATCCGCGACCACCGTGCACACTTCGCAGCGGTCGTCCGCCGCGGCGGGCTCCATGAGCGCGTAATCCACGCTGATCCTGGGCAGCGTCGGATAGACCTCCTCGAGCACCTTGCGCGCGTACTTCGTGCCCCACGCCATCTCGATCTTCGCGAGGCCCTCGGCCGTGCCGGGCGCATAGCGGCGGATCGCCTCCAGCACGGTCTCCGCCTTCCACACGAACATCCCGCTGTTCCAGGCGAATGCGCCTGACGCCAGGTACTCCTCCGCCTTCGTCAGCGTCGGCTTCTCGACATATCGCTTCACGCGGAACGCCAGCCCCTCGCCGCCTGCAATCCGAATCGCCTCGCCGCGCTCGATGTAGCCGTAGCCCGTCGCCGGGAACGTCGGCCTGATCGAAAACGTTACGAGCCGCTTCGGTGATGCCTCAACCAGCCGGAACGCCAGGTCCACGCGCTGCCGGAACACGTCCGCCGGCTCGATCAGGTGATCGGCCGTGAACACCGCGAACACCGCCTGCGGATCGCGCTTGTGCAGCGCCGCGGCTGTGAATCCGACGGCGTTCAGCGTATCGCGACCCACGGGCTCGCCCAGAATCAGTTCATCCGTGAACGAGGGCAGCGTGCGGCGGATGAGCGCCCGGTGCGCCTCGTTGGTGCAGATGTATCGCCGATCGGGGGGAACCAGCCCCTCCAGCCTCGCCGCGGCAATCTCGAGCAGCGACCGGCCCCCGATGAAGGGCACGAGTTGCTTGGGGGTCTGTCTGCGGCTCATCGGCCACAGCCGCGTCCCCGCCCCCCCGGCCATGATCATCGCGTATCGCATGGCGTGAGCGTACCGCAGAAAAAGATGGTGGCACAGGCTGGTGGCATAGGCTGGTGGCATGGTCTGGTGGCATGGGCGTCCCGCCTGTGTCGCGGCGCAGCCGCGAGGAAACCACCTGTCGCGCCCCGCCCGCCGCTTCGCGGCGACACAGGCGGGACGCCTGTGCCACCGGCTGCCACATCGCTTCAGCCGCCGGCCCGCGCTGCGTATGCCGCGGCGAGCAGCGCATCGGCCGTTTCCAGCCCGGCGTCCGCCTCGAGCGCCGCCCGGACCATCCGCTCCGCGTCCGCCCGCGCCTCGCCCAGCGTCACAAGGGCCGCGATGGCCTGCGCCGCCGCGGCTCGGGGGCCGGACTTCGCCTCCACGGCTTCCGCGCCGCCCTTCCCGCGGGCGCCCGGCTCATGGGCGCGCACGAAGGCCTCCACCTTCCCGCTCAGTTCCGCCACGATGGTCTCCGCCAGCCGCTTGCCGACCTCCGGCAGTTCCTGCAGGGCGCGGACGTCGCGATCCGCGATCGCCCGCGCGATGTGCGACGGCGGCGCGGCCATGACGCGGAGCGCCTTCTTCGCCCCCACGCCTTTCACCGTGTTGAGCAGTTCGAAGAACCGGCGGTCGTCGCGCGAGGCGAAGCCGATCAGCCGCGGAATGAAGGATGACCCCTGCCCCTGCGACTCCAGGTGCTGGAGCGTGTGCAGCGTGACGAGGGCGCCGACCTGATCAGCCAGGTCCTCCGCCAGGGCCCGCGGCAGCAGCAGTTCATACGCCACGCCCGAGTCCGGCGGCGCCAGCAGCGCCGTCGTCTCCGTCACCGATTCCAGAACGCCTGTGATCCGCGCCAGCATGTGAAAAGCGCCTCCGAGCGCACGGGAAACCGCCGAATCGTACTGTGGAGCGCGCCGGCGTGCGGCGCGGGGTGCGACCCGCGGTGAACGCGGTCCGGCAGGGAGATCCATCGGCATGGCGCGGGCGATTGTGCTTGGGGCGGGGATGGTCGGATCGGTCATGGCGCTGGACCTCGCGGCGGATGCATCGCTGGAGGTGACCGCGGCGGATGCGCGCGAGGATGCCCTGGCCCACCTGCGCGAGAAGAGCGGCGGGCGCGTGAAGACGACGCGCGCCGACCTTTCCGACCCCGAGGCCGTGAAGCGCCTGGTGGCCGGTTTCGACATCGTCCTCGGCGCCGCGGCCAGCCGAATCGGCTTTTCCATTCTGCGGGCGGTGATCGAGGCCGGGAAGAACTCCTGCGATATCTCCTTCATGTCGGAGGATGCGTTGGAACTGGATGCTCTGGCGCAGCAGCGCGGCGTGTGCGCCGTGGTGGATTGCGGCGTGGCGCCGGGCATGAGCAACATGATGGCCGGCCGCGCGGCCGCGGCGATCGACGGGTGCGAGCGCCTCGAGATCTACGTCGGCGGCCTGCCGCGGGAGCGGCGATGGCCCTTCGACTACAAGGCGGCCTTTGCGCCGGCGGATGTGATCGAGGAATATACGCGCCCGTCGCGCATCGTCGAGCACGGCGAGATCGTGGTGCGCGAGGCGCTCTCCGAGCCGGAACTGATGGATTTCCCCGGCGTCGGCACGCTGGAGGCGTTCAACACGGATGGATTGCGCAGCCTCGCCGCCACGCTCAAGGTCCCGTTCATGAAGGAGAAGACGCTGCGCTATCCCGGGCACATCGCCCTCATGCGCGCCTTCCGCGAGACCGGCCTCTTCAGCCACGAGCCGATTCAGGCGGGCGGCGCGCTGGTGCGGCCCATCGATGTCACGAGCGCCCTGATGTTCCCGAAGTGGACGTACGAAGAGGGCGAGGAGGACCTGACGGTGATGCGGGTCATGGCCGAGGGCCGCCGCGGCGGGCGCCGGGCGCGGATGACG
Source organism: uncultured Phycisphaeraceae bacterium (assembly GCA_964529265.1). GTDB lineage: Bacteria > Planctomycetota > Phycisphaerae > Phycisphaerales > UBA1924 > CAZGVW01. Next base: position 10,938 of record CAZGVW010000204.1, on the reverse strand, counting down.
TGGGACCTGCTCGATTTCTACGACAAGGAGAGCGGCGCCACGAGCATGGCGCGCACGACCGCGTTCCCGGCGACGATCGTGGCGCGGATGATGCTGGAGGGCGCTTGGAAGAGACCCGGCGTGCATCCGCCGGAGACACTCGGCGCCGAGCCGGGCCTGCTGGAGCGCGTGCTGCGCGAGTTGGAGCGCCGCGGTGTGCGGTATCGCTTCGCGGAGGAGGGGGATTGAACCCGGAGGAAGACAGAGGAAGACAGAGGACAGAGGGGAAGACAGGGGAGAGGGGAGAGCGCGTGATTGAGGAGGCGCAGGGTGGACAGCATCCTCTCGGGAATGACTGATGCGATGCGCCTTGATGAGGCGCTGGAGAGGGCGCTGGCGGCGATGCCCGAAGTCACGGCGGGCGCTGTGGACTGCATCGATAGCTCGCACGGCGTGGAGGGCGTTCCGGCATGCCTCAAACATCACGGCATTCGATTTGAGACACGGGGCCAAGCCGTGATCGTGCAGCGCGGGGAGTTGCTGCGAGCGATCGAGGAGCGCGTCTTCACAGGGTTTGACAGCGTGTGGCTGTTCAGTGCACTGCCAGGCGAGGTGGCGTCCGCGCTTCCCACAGTGACATCCGATGGAACAGGGTTTCAGCCGTGCGCCCCGTCAAGTGTCCTCAATGCAATGCGCACCCTGAATTGCCGCCTCGTGCTCGGCGACGGCTGCGGACTCAACTGGGCGACCCCCGAACCACGGATCGCCGCGATCTTCGGGGACCACCCATCAAGCGCATGACCCCACACCCACTCTTCTCCGCGTTCCTCTGCGCCCCTCTGTGTTCCTGCCTTTCGGTCTTCCCCTCCGTCTCCCTCCGTCTTCCTCCGGGTTCATTCCCTCTTCTTCACGACGGCCACCGCCATTCGCGCCCGCTCCGCCAGCGCATCCACCAGTTCCTTCTGCGTGCCCGGCGCCAGCGCGATCGGCTGCGCATCAGGCCCCAGCAGGATGAAGTGGCTCGGGTGATTGATCATCGGCATCTTCCCGCCGTCCGGCAGCGCGATCAGGTTGTCAGCCGCGAGCGTGAGTTCCCGCAGTTTCAAGCCGTCGCGGATCATCCGGTTCGCCGTCGCCATGTCGCCGGCGGGATCCGTCAGAAACGACCACGTCGAAAGATCCGCCCCGATCTCCGCGGCATATTCCCGCAGCCGCTCCGGCGTATCTCGCGAGGGATCCACTGAAACGCTGACGAACCGCACGCCGGTGTCCACCAGCGCCTTCTGCGCCCGCACCATGTTCACCGCCATCGGTTTGCACACGCCCGGGCAGTGCGTGAACACGAAATCGATGATCGTCACGTCGCCCAGCAGGTCGGACCGCGTGAACGTCTCGCCGTCCTGATTCACCAGCGTGAACTCCGGGATGCTCAGCGAATCCACGCCGGGATCGGGCGTCAGCGGACTTCGCGGCGCGCCGGCGCTCTCCACCGCCGCCTCCGGCGCAAACCCCGCGGGCGGCCGCTTCTCCATCCGCATGACGACGTACAGCGGCACAGCCGCGGCCAGAACCATCAGCAGCGCGAAGCCCAGCCGGGAGAAGGTCGCCGAAGAAGCGCCGTCATTCATGGTGCGTGCCTCCACTTCCGTTGTGAGGGAAGCAGGACGTCAATGCGCATCAGACCAGTGAGTGAATCGCCGCGTCCACCACCATCGCCACCAGGACCACGGGCAGGTAGATGATGGAGACGATGAACGCCCGCCGCGCGTGCGCATCGGTGCGCGTCAGGGCGAATTGCAGGCAGGAAAGCGCGAAAAACATGCCCGCGGCGAGCGCCACGATGGTGTACCCCCACCCCAGCCGATCCCCCATCAGGTGGGCGGGCGCCAGCGAGACGGGGATGAGCGTGACGGCCCAGATCAGCGTCGCGGCGCTGGTGCGCTCGCCCGAGGGATCGACCACCGGCAGCACACGGTGCCCGCCCGCGGCATAGTCGGCCCGGTGCCGCCACGCGATCGCCAGGAAGTGCGGCACCTGCCACACGAGCATGATGAAAAAGAGCGACCAGCCCGCGGGGTCGGAGAGCGAGGCCCACGCCTCCGGGTTGCTGCGCTGAGCCGCGGTCCAGCCGATGAGCGGCGGCAGGGCGCCGGGGACGGCGCCGACGAGCGTCGCGAGCGGCGTCACGGGCTTGAGCGGCGTATAGAGCAGCAGGTAGGAGGCGATGGTGGCGAGGGAGATCGTCGCCGCGGCGGGGTTGACGCCCGCCCAGAGGATGCCGACGCCGAGCAGGCACGCCGCGAGGCCGAACGCGAGGCCGTGACCGGAGGAAATGCGCCCGGCCGGCAGGGGGCGCGTGCGCGTGCGATTCATGCGGCCGTCGCTCACGCGCTCCATCCACTGATTGAGGGCGTTGGCGCCGGAGGCGGAGAGGGCCGTGCCGATGAGGCAGGCGGAGGCGAGGGCCGCCATCTCCCAATCCCACCACGACCGGCCCATCGCGGCGAGGGCGAAGCCGACGCCCGTCGAGACGAGCACCATCTTCGTGATGCGGGGCTTGGTGAGTTCGATCAGGTCGTCGGCGAGGGCGCGCGAGGCGTGGCGCGCGGTTGTTCCGTGGTGGGCGACGGCGGACGCGGCGGCCGGAATGCGCTCGATGCGGCTCATGGGAGGGGGAGTGGAGGGTGCAGGGTCGGCATGATAGGGGAGGGCGAGGGGGCGCGGGAGGCGGATCGGGGCGTTGCCGCGGGGGATGCGGGCACAGCTGGGCCGGCCCTGCCGGCATGGCCCCATTGCCCATTCCCTATGGCCCATGGCCTTCCGAAAAAAGCCGCGCCGTCCGCGGATGGGCGTGACGGACGCGGCTTTGGATGTTTCGCCTCGGGCCGCTGTCGCAAGGGCGGCGGCGCTTTCGGGGTGCCCGGTTCCGGGGGTTCCGGTCCCGGGGGGTCAGGGCTCGACGACGGTTTCGGGGTCGGTGTAGAGGGGCTCATCCGTCGGCAACTGGACGAGCAGGAGGACGTGTGGGCGATCGGCGGGCCGGGAGACGTTGGAGCGATCGAAGACGACGAGCCAGCGCTGCTCGAAGGTGGGGCGGATGGAGTTGAAGGCCACTTCCTCGTTGCCGCCGAACTGGTTGAGGCGTGTGGTCTCGATGCGCTCCGGGTCGTAGCCGCGGATGACGAACCACGCGGTGAAGACATCGGAGCGCGTGGAGACGATGTTGCTCATGGCGCGGAAGATGGTGAGGCGCTCTTCCGGGTCGTCGATGGGGTCGAAGGAGATATCGGCGCTGGCGCGCATATCGATGGGGCCGAGCGAGGGAACGTCGTAGTCGTTCACGCCTCCCGAGCCCACTTCGAGGAACAGCGTGGAGTTGGAGCCGGTGGGCCCGCCGGTGGCCGGGTCCCACTCGGCGAGCACGGGCAGTTCGCCGATCGAGACGAAGGGCGGCGGGAGCGAGGGGGCGGGATTGGGAACGAGTTCGCTCTGCCGGAAACCGGGGATGGCGGTCAGCTGGCCGCTGGCCATGGGGTCATAACGATGGCGGAGGACACGCTGCGTCCTGAAGTTGGGCGAGGTCGAGAGCAGCGGCGCGGTCGTGACGGCGCTGCTGAAGGGCGCCCGCGGCGTCATCATCGGGAGGATGTCGAGCACTTCGCGCGGCGCGGTGTTGATGTTCACCCGCCCGTTCACCAGGCGCTCCGGCGGGCGCAGCGTCTCGAAGCAATCGAAGACGCGGACGGCGAGAGGGACGGCGAGCGCATCGGGAAGCGGGTTCGGGGCCTCGAGATCGCCGCCGGGGACGTAGCGGGAGGGATCGAGGACGCCGATGTAGGGATTGGGCATTCCGCCGAACATGCCGTCGTAGTAGAGGTTCTCGCGTCGGCCCAGTTGCTCACCGACAGTCGTCCACGCCAGCGGCTCGTCGAGCATGTGCTCGCGGCACATGTGAGTGAATGCGCTGATCATGTGAAGCTCGCTGGCGTAAGCGAGATCGCTGTCCGGCACGAACATCTGGAACGATGGCGAGCCGCCGGCGAAGAGGCTGTTGAACGTCGTGTTGGCGTCCACCTTCTCTACGACCGAAAGCGGGATCTCGGCGTTGATGACGTCCGCGATGTTCGTGAGCGCCGTCGTGATGCTCGTCTTGGGATCCATCGGCAGCGCGGGGTCCGGCAGTGTCCACGCATTGGGGAGCACGATCGGTGTCTCGAATGACTTGAACGTGTTGACCTGGGACGTCAGGCTTCCGGGGCCCGCGATCTCGGGATCGACTTCAAGCACGTACGCGGGGAAGCCGCTGACGCCGCGGGTGGTCGCTCGCGTCACCGACCCGCTCACGGCCACGTAGCCGGTTGCATACTGACCGGCGGCGGCGAGCGAGTAGGACGACGTGAGGCCCGCGGGGAAGGTGGTCATCGTGTTCACACCGCCGCCCGTGGTCTTGTGCCGCATGCGATCGACGATGTAGCGGTCGGGGCCGATCCGGCGGAAGAGCGTGACGACCGCGGGCTCGGCTGCGGCCTCATCAAGCAGATCGTAGAAGAAGATGGCGTGGCGCGGCGCCATCGGGTCGTCGGCGCCGACGAAGCCACCCATCACGGGAACGAGCGGCTCCTCGTGCAGCGAGCCAGGCTCGGCCAGACCATCCGCCCACTGGATGAAAAGCGACTCCGCCTCCGCGCTCGACTCCGACATGCCCTCGCCGACAGGCACGACGTTGGCGTCATCCTTGGCCATGGCGAAGTGGTACACGGCGTAGTCGCCGGCGCTGATCACCGCGCCGTCCGGGAAGGCGAACTCCTGATACGCGGCGTCACCCGCCACGCCGATCCGCACGATGAAGTCGGTGAGCGAGATCGACGTCGGCCACGGATTGCCCACCTCCACGGCAATCACGCCGAGCAATGCCTCGTCTGTGCTGTCATAGCCATTGATCGCGTCATCGACTTCGGGATCGACCCCCACGACGCCGTCTTCATCCCAGCTGGTCTTCCGCACCGCCATGTCGCGGTACGCTGCCAGCGAGGCGGCCATCCGCAGGAACGGCTGGCGCTCCAGCCCCACGAGCGTGACACCCGTCTGGTCCGCACCGACGTACTCCGGGGACATGATCAAAGGCGGATCGGGCGGGGTCGTGGGATTGCCATCGACATCCCCCACATCGCCGTGCGAGAAGCGCACGCCGAGCTCAACCTGATACGAGTTCGGATCATCCGTCTGCGTCACGCTCGGGAACAGACGCGCGATCGTCGGCTCATCCACGATGGTCGCTTCCGGCCCGCCGTCCACGGCGTCGGCCAGGTTCACCGCGAGTGAAGCCGATCGAAGGAGCGCATAGGAGGGCCCGATCGTCGCGCCCGCGCCGCCGTACGGCGCTGCGGCGTTCTGCACGATGGAGGCGGGTGATTCCGGGAAGCGATCGCCGCCGCCATAGTGGTAATCGAGATTCGCGCTGCTCGCGGCGATCGACGCCAGGTCGCTCGGCCTGATCCCGCGCATCATCGGCGCATTCGTCGCGAAGGGCGCCAGGGCCCACGTGAAGGCCTCGAACGATTCGCGCACCAGGCGCGACTTGTCCGAGGGCGACGCGGAGCGGCCGAGGCGGTTGACATCCACCTTGCGGTTGAGCGACGCGTTGTCGAAGAGGCTGCGCTGCGTGTTGTTGGGGTCGCGCGCATCGGAGAGCGGCGAGATCGGGCTGAAGTCGCCGGGGCCGTTCACGGTCGTGAGCATGCGGCGCACGTCGCGGCGGATGCGCTCGGCCCGCTGGCGGGTGGAGGCAATATCGAACTGGCTCGGGTCGCGGTAGGGCGCCGCGGCGTCGCGCGAGGCGGATCGCAGCAGACCGTAGATCGGCCGGTTCAACTGCGGCTCGATGAGGCCGGGCAGCCGGCCGAGGCTCTCCGGACCGTCGATCATCTGCTCCAGCCGCGAGAGCATGCTCTCGTAGTTGAAGCCGTTGTAGGCGCGGAGATCGATTTCATCGTTCAGCGCGTAGCCCACGCCGCGGCCCACGACCGGCCGCCGCGGCGAAGCGCCGAAATAGCGCCAGATCGCCTCGCGCTGCGCCCGGGTGAACCCCTGCGCGTTGTAGCCGTCAATGATCGGCGCCATCGGCGTGTGGTGGAACAGCAGATCTCGCAGGCGCTCGGAAGCGGGGAGGTCCGGGTCCGTCACCTGGTCGATGATCGCGCGGGCGGCGATGCCGCGATCGACGTGCTCCGCGAAACTGAGGAGCAGATCGGCGCGGACGGCGCGATCGGCGTCCGTGTGACGGCGCTCGCTCACCTCGCCGCCGAACATCTCGAACAGGCGGAAGAGATCCACATCCGCGGGCGTGAGCCCGTCGCCCACCTTCTGCTCATCGGGCGATGCGCCGGGGATCCACCCGCCCAGGCCGATGTGCGCGTTCACGTTCGCCATCGCGGAGTTATCGACGATGCGCGCCGCGACCACCCAGCGCAGGCCGAAGAGGTCGCCCAGCGCCTCCAGCCGCTGCCAGCGCGCATCGGGGAAGCCGTCGCCGTCCGCATCGGCCCAGAAGCGCAGATCCGCGGGCTCGTAGCGCTGCGAGTCCGGCGACGCCGGCTCGCTGATGGATTCAATGAACACACGCTGGTTGATGCCGGCGCGCGCATCGTTGGGGATGGAGCCGACGCGATCGTCATCGAGCGTGTTGGGCTCGAGGTCCGCCGCGGGGTTGCCGCGGCCGTTGTCCGGATCGAAGAACCATTGCGCCAGATCGACGAACCGCCCGCGGCCGCGCACCCAGCGGTAATCCGGGTTGGCGGGATTGTTGTTGAGGTCCACGAGGCGGTACGCCGCGTCGAGGTTGGTGATCTGCGGCCACGTCTGCCACACGGCGCCCGATCCGGGGTTGGGAGGCATCGCCGAATCGCCCGCGGGGGCGGGCTCGATGGAGGCGAGCCAGGCATCGTCCGGCAGGGCCACGCCGCGGCCGTTTGCGCCATTCACGTCCAGGCGCGCGCCCGGGCTGGGATTCGGCGGCTGGACTTCCGGGTCCGAAACGTCGAACGTCTCGGCGCCGCCTTCGTCAACGAACGCCACGCGGGGCGCATCCCAGAACTCGTAGTCCTCGAACATGCGGGGGATGAGCGAGGGGCTGAACGGATTGTTCGGATCGGCCCGCCGCGGCGTGGCGGTGGTCACGATCTTGTTGCCGAAGAGGTCGGCCGCGAGCTGCGCCTGCATGTGCGAAACGACCGCCTTGACCTGCTGCTGATAATTGACGGTGCGCGAATAGGCCGTGGTGCTGGAGCGATCCAGCTGCACGATGGTGACATAGGCCACACCCGCGACGGCGATGACGGCCAGCGCCGCCATGGCGAGGATGATGACGCTTCCGCGGCGGGAGCGGCCGCCCGGATGCCGGCGGCGGAACATGGCGCGGCCCAGCGCCATCGCTTCACGGAGTGTTCGGTGCAGAGAACTCATGTCGGTCGCTCCTCGCCGGCGAAGCCGGGAAGATTCTCGCCCCCGGAAGGGGCGTGTCGGGCGTCACAGGCCCTCGGGATTGGCCCGGAAGATGAACTCGTATGTCTTGCCGCCGGGAATGCGGCGCTGCGCATCGTGCAGCGTGACGCGCACGCGGATGAACAGATCCTTCGGCCAGGGAAGCGAGTACTCGCCGTTCGAATCCGGAATGCGGAAGCCCCAGATCGCGAGGTATTCCTGCGCGGTGTTCAGCGGGGCCGGATCGCCGCCGGTGAGCCACGGGTGGTACTTGCCGGCGTCGAAGAAGGCGTCGCCCGGGTTGTTGGCGTCGCCCGAAGGGTTGACGTTGGCTTCGAAGATGGCCAGTCCATCGCGCCCGGGCGAGCGACGCAGCTGCGTGACTTCCGGGTAGTGGTCGGGCAGACGGGCCCAGAGGTCCCAGATGTTTGCGGGCGTATCGTCTTCGCTGAAGCGGAGGTTGTACTGCGCCGTGTTGATATCGCCGCGGCGGATGCGCCCGGTCGGCAGGAGGCCCGAGAGGAAATCGAAACTGGCCCGCCACTCCGCCGCGCCGGTGGCGGATTCCACCGTCGGGCGGATGTCGCAGAAGATCAGGTCGCCGGCGCGGAACTCGAAAATCCCGTCGCCATTGACATCGATATCGCGATTCGCCGTCGAGCCGTCGCTCCACGCGATCTCGAAACTGCTGCAATGCGCAGCCATCGCGGCGTGGACGTCCATGAGCGCATCTTCCGGCTGCCGGAGATGGGCGCCCGGCCCGGTGGGATTGCGATCGATCAGCGGCGGGAGCGTGTCCGCCAGCGGCCGCACCAGCGTGCCCGCCAGCGCGCTGCGGAGGCGGCCGAGGTTGTAGCGCTGGACATCCACCGGCTCCATCGGGTTGAAGCCGTTGGGGGTCGCCGCGCCGTAGGGAGGGTTCGGCCCCAGCGCCGCACGCACCCACAGCGGTCCGTTCACGCCGCCCGGCCCATTGCTGCCGAGCGTGGAATCGTATTCCGGATCGATGTACGCCCCGGTGGCGAAGGGCCGGGCCGTGGGGATCATGCCGGGCTGCCAGCCCGGAGGCTCGCCCTCCAGCCAGCGGCGCACGTCCTCGGCGTCCTGCGCGCAGATATCAACGCGGCCCCAGCACAGCAGGCGCTCCTCCGGCGCCACGGCGATGAAGAGATCGTCGACGATGTCGTCGTCGTTCATCATCTCGCGGCGGCTGGCCCACAGGTCCATCAGGTTGGGGTTGGAGTCGAAGCACAGGATGTTCTCGAGGTCGCGGATGTAGGGCGCGAACTCGCGTCCGTTGCCGATCGGCGCGATGGAGCGGCCCGCATCCTCGCTGTAGCCCGCCGCGGCGCCCCCGAAGAGCAGCAGCGGATGTCGCGCCAGGATCCACTCGGACGCGAACTCGTTGCGCCCCGGCAGGCCGAAGAAGGCGCCCCAGGCGGTGCGATCGGTGGAGGGGGCGCTGGCGTCGGGCCAGTAGAACCGCCGCGGGGCGGCATCGGTCTCCGGGTCGTAGTCGGGGTCCAGCCGCGGCTTGAGCGCATGGCCCCAGTAGATGCGGGCCACGGGCGTCGAGACCTTGCGCACGAGTTCGGCGTCGGGATCGCCGCCCGGCTTCCGGCGATCGAACTGGTTGGACTGGAACCCCTCCGCCTCGGCTGAGCGGGCGAGGAACACCATTTCGTCGAGCCGCCGCGTGACGGCGAGGCTGCTCTCCTGATAAGGCAGAATGCCCTCGCGCAGGTCGGCGTCGCGATCATCCTGCGTGAGGTAGATCGCGGTTTCGCCCGGGCTCAGGTTCGCGTTGCGGCTGGTGTCGCCGATTTCGCGGCAGCGGATGACGAGATACGTCTCCTCCGGCCGCATGGCGTTGAAGCCCTCGAAATCGTCGCGCAGCTGCTTCTCGATGGCGCGGGCCATCTGATCGATCTCCGCGATCGCCGAACCCGACGACACGATCTTGCTGACGGTGCGGAAGATCTCGCCGATGGCGATCGAGAGCACCGCGACGATGCCCACCGCCACCAGCAGTTCAGTGAGCGTGAAGGATGGCGCGAGGCGGGCGCGGGCCGGGCCGCGGGGGCGCCGCAGGTTGGATCGTCGCGGGAAGCGCATCACCGTGTCACCCCGATCTGGAAGACGCGCGCATCGATGGGGCGGATGCGCCACTCCGTTTCATCGCTGGTGAGGCTCTCGACCAGGGGGTTGAAGGCGAAGACCGATACGAGCGCGAAACTGTTGAGATCGCCGAGCGCCGAGCGGCCCTCCGACCGCGGCCCGCGATCGAGGACGCCCACGATCTTGCCGGGGTATCGCGGATCCTGCCGTTGCGAGATGACGCGCACCGGCGCATCCGCGCCCTTGCCCGTCTCGGCGATGCTTTGAATCATGAGGACCTGCCCCGGCTGCACCGCGTCGGCCTGGACCTGGTTGTCCTCCTCGGCGAGGACGATGTACTGTTCGTTCACGTCGTCATAGCGCAACTCGAGCTTGTCCGAGTTCGTGAGCAGGCGAAGCAGGCCGTTCGGGGCGCCGTTTTGCGTGTCGATCAGCCGCTCCGGCGGAAGGAAGGCGAGTTTCTCGGTGTTGTCCTTCGGCACGCCCAGCGGCTGGAGTCCGTACGTGAACACCACGAGCTGCGCCGACGTGCTGAAGTAGCGCACGAGAGTCGTGAAGCCCATCACCGGGCGCCGCCCGCCGGGGAAGCGATCGTCGGGCTCGTAGACCAGGCGGTCGTTCAGGGAGACGAGGCGATCGTTGCGGAACTGGTACGTGTTGAAGATGACGCTGGTGATGAACTCCGGTTCGGCGCCGCCGGCCAACTCGACGAAGAACCAGACGCGGGCCCGCTCGTTGCACGGGCCGGGAAGGTCGGCGGGGTCGATGATCACGAACTGCCTGAAGCCGTTCATCCCGACATGGCTTGCGATGAACGCCGCCAAGGGTGGGTTGGGGGAACTGGTGTTGAAGGGAACGTCAAAGTCCATGGCCCCAAAGGCTTGGCTGTATGGCGCACCCAAGCCGGGGTCCTCGGGGCGAAGGATGATGTTGTTGTATGGCGGGTCTCGGTTTGGATCCGTCAGCGTCGGCCCCGGCACGAATGTCACTGAACGCGCTTCGACTTCCGTAAACCCGCCGCCGGCGACGGGCACGCGCCTGGAGATGTTCACAGTGACACTCAGCTCGGCAGGATGCACGCGTCGATCCGGAAGCGCATTGATCGAGCCCGCAAAGATCTGGTTGAGCGCTGCGCTTGATCCAAAAATCGGCGCCGCCGCCGCCGCGATCGCACCCGCCGGCGCGAGATAGATCACTTGCGGCGCGCTCTCCACCAGGAAATACAACCCGCCCGTCCCGTACGAATCGATCGTCAGCGAGTACTTCGAGCACGCGTTCGTCGTCTCATCCGCCATCGGCACGTGCAGCCACCGGCCCTCCTGACCGCCGATCACCGCCGCGCTCGGCCCCGAAATCTTGCCG
>CAZGVW010000203.1:0-4509 GCA_964529265.1 uncultured Phycisphaeraceae bacterium | reverse complement strand
GATGCCATCTCGCAGGAGTGCAGTGCGCCGCTCGCGATGGATCATTTGCTGCAGGGCGAGCGCCGGTTCAGCCAGGCGGCGCTTGGAAACCACTTTTCTCGGGCGGGGCTCCCGCTCCTGTGGACCGTCTCCGAGGAATCGATTGACTGGGCCGCGTCGGAGGAGTCGCCGGCCATTGGAGCACGACTCGCGAATGTTCGCGCACTGTGGTGGCCACGAAGATCGGATGCTGAACGGGCGTTGGCGCGAGCGGTTGATGTGATTCGTGAATGGTGGATTGCCGATCCGGCGCGGCGGCCCACCAAACCCGAGGCAGCGCCATCGAGTCGAGCCGAGCGCATGGTATGGACGACCTTTGGGACGCTCTCGTCGATGATCGCGAGTCTCGACCGCGGTGTGCGTCAGGACCCCGCCGGAACGCGGCTTCTGTTGAGGCTCGAAGTCCTTCGCGCTCGCACAGGCCGCTGGCCCGAATCGATCGATGACTCTGCGCTTGCCGATGTGAGGATGAATCCTTCGACGGGCCGCTCGTTCGCGCTTGAGCGGATCGATGATGATCCACATGGAAGGATGTTTCTGCTGCGGACCGGCGCGCAGGCCATTCCCATGGCCTTCTTTGGTCGAACGGTTTCAGCGCAGCCGGATGAAGACGTGATCAACACGCCGCGTCCCGAGATCACTGTGGAGAGTTTCCCGTGGCTCACGGAGGATTGAATCGTGTGCGCGGTGCACGGGGCATGCAGATGAATCTTGATGTGCTGGGCGCGATCGGGGGGACGGCGCTGGCACGCGGTTCGGGCGCCTGCGCGCGCAAACTCAGAGCCGCGCTTTGCGGGACCAGGTGGCGCCGGTGGGGGTATCGGTGAGTTCGATGTCCATGTCGGCGAGTTGGGCGCGGATGCGATCGGCTTCGGGGAAGTTGCGGGCTTTTTTGGCGGCGGCGCGCTGGGCGATGAGGGATTCGATTTCGGCGTCGCCACTGGTTGTCATCGCTTGCGGGGAGAGCGGCCGAAGCGACAGGACGCCGAGCACGGGCTCGATTCGCTCGAAGACATCGACCGGATCCTCCGGGTGAGGTCGAGTCGGACGGCGGCACCGCTGAAGCGCTTCGTCATCATTCCAATCAGGAACCATGCTTTCGTCGACTTCGATACGCAGTGTGTCGGCGAGCCGCGCATTCAGATGACCGATGGCGCCGGCGATGGTCAGATCGTCATGCATGCCCATGGCGAATCCGACTTCTATGAGATCGAGCACCTTCCGGCGATCGGTGTCCCGCCAAGCCATTGAGCGACGCGCGATCTCGGCTCGGTCTCGCCGCCATCGCTCAACCATCCGCGCCGAGTCCTTCAGCCCCTGCTCCGTGAAGTTGGCGTTGACTCTGTAGTGGGTCTTGATGAGTTCGAGGCGGATGGCGGCGGGGTCGAAGCCTTTGTGCACGAGATCGCGGACGGTGTGGAAGTTGCCCTTGCTCTTGCTCATCTTTTCGCCTTCGACGAAGAGATGGCGGACGTGGACCCAGCAGCGGGCGAAGGCATCGGCGCCGGTGACGCCGCGGGACTGGGCGATTTCGCACTCGTGGTGGGGGAAGATGTTGTCTTCGCCGCCGGAGTGGAGGTCGATGATGGGTGGGGTAGGTGGCAGGTGGTAGGTGGTAGATGGGGCAGAGGAGGAAGATGCGCCGGGGGCGATGCTTCCGGGGGGAGTCCAGTCGCAGAGGCGCTTGAGGGCCATGGCGGAGCACTCGATGTGCCAGCCGGGGTAGCCTTCGCCCCAGGGGGATGGCCAGCGCATGAGGTGGCGCGGATCGCTCTTCCAGAGCATGAAATCCGCGGGGTGTTTCTTCGCGGCCTGGTTGGTTTCGCTGACGCGTCCGCCGGCGCCGGCGCGGAGGCGCTCCAGCGTGTTGCCGGAGAGGCGGCCATAGTCGGGGAACTTCTGGACATCGAAGTAGACGGTTTGTGTTCCGGGGGGGCCGACGGCGTAGGCGTAGCCGCGGGAGATGAGGGCGCTGATGATGGCGATCATCTCGGGGATCATGGCGCTGGGGCGGGGCATGAGGGAGGGATCGCGTTTCGCTTCTTCGACGACCTTGAGGCCGAGGAGTTGGGCGTCTTCGAGGAAGGCGGCGGCGTAGAACTGCGCGATGGCGCGGGGGTCGGAGGGATCGAGATTGACGCCGGCGGGGAGTTTGCCGCTCTTTTTGGCTTCGAGGAGACGTTTGGCCGCGGCTTCCATTTTGTCTTCGCCGGCGCCGTCAGCCGCGGCGTCGTCGGTCATGTGGCCGACATCGGTCATGTTCATGACGTGGACGACGTGGCGCGGGCCGCGGTGGAGCGAGCCATCGGCGCGCGTGACGTCGCACAGGGGGGATTCGAGCCAGCGGCGGAGGACATCGGCGACGAGGAAGGCGCGGAAGTTTCCGATGTGGGCGTAGTCGTAGACGGTTGGGCCGCAGGTGTAGAACGTGATGCGCGCGGGGTCGCCGGGGATGAGGGGTTCGCGGCGGCCGGTGAGGGTGTTGTGGAGTTCGAGGGGCACGGGGAGAGGATAGGAAAAAAGATGGAACGCAGAGGGGCGCGGAGGGGCACGAAGGGGAAGAGAAAAAGGGGATGAATCCGGAGGAAGACGGACGGAGGCGGTGGGGAAGAGGAATGCGGAATGTGGAGTACGGAATACGGGGGGAAGGATGGAGCGGATGGGAGGCTTGCGCGCGGAGTGGGCGCGTGAGTACGGAGGAGGCGCGGAGGAGTGGTAGAGGAAGAGCCCCTCACCCTGACCTCTCCCCGCAAAGCCGGGGAGAGGGGTAAGAGGCGCCTGTGCGCGGGCGTGGCCTGTACCAGCGCATGTGCGCTGGTGTGCGCGCGGCGCGCGTGTCAGGGGAGTGGGTCGGTCCAGTGGGGGTGGGGGTCGGTGAAGGAGCGGACGGAGCCATCGAAGGCGGCGGTGTGGAAGCGGGCGCCCATGTGCGCGCGGCCGAGGCGCTTGGCGACGTGTGTGGCGTTGCGGAAATCGATGACGCTGGAGGTGCGCGTGGGGGGCGGCGCGCCGTCGGGGATGAAGGCGACGAGCGAATCGGCGAGGAGCGGCGTATCGCTGGGGCGCGGGACTTCGTCGAAGTTGATGTGCGCGTACACCGGCCTTGATGAAGGCTTGTGCGTCAGCGCGGCAGGGTCGGCGTCGAAATCGTCGGGATCGCCGGGCGCGCCGGCGTGGCCGGTGCCGTTCATCGCGTAGGTGCGGCTCATGCGCGTGGAGTAGCGCAGATCGATTTCCGGGCAGACGAGGATGGAGTTGATGGGCGCATCGCCGTCGGAATCCGCATTCTCGAATGGGTCGGAGGCGCTGGTGCGGGATTCATCGGCGGCGCGGAGGACGACGATGGCCCAGTTGGGCCAATCGGTCCAGGGGGTTCCGATGGCGGGGCCGTCGCCGCGGTTGTGGTCGGCGTATTCGCGGCAGAGCCAGAAGGATTGGCGGAGGTTGGCGACGCAGCGGACGGCGCGGGCGGAGGAGCGGGCGCCGCTCAAGGCGGGGGTGATCAAGGCCATGAGGATGCTGATGACGCCGATGGTGACCAGAAGTTCGACGAGCGTGAACCCGCGACTTTGCCTCAGCACGCGACGCCCCCGGAAGGGAGGGCCGGCGGTCGGGCGAACGCCCCGCCGACCTCGGTTTTTGGAGTTTCCGGCGCGTTTCCATGCGCCGTTGGGCGTCGCGGCCCGCAATGGTCCTACAGTCATTGGTCGTATTGCGATGCGGATTGTTTCAGCCAACGTGTTCTGCCTGAATCCGCGGCCGTGGAGGGCGCTGGAGGCGATTGCCGCGCAGAACGCGGACGTGGTGGTCCTGATCGAGGCGATGGGGCGGTTTGATGCGTTGGCGGAGCGGTATCTCCCGCCGCGGCGGGCGCTTGCGCTGCCCCGGCCGGACGGGATGCCGATTGCGATTCATGCGCGGAAGAGCCTGGCGGTTTCGGACATGGAGGATGGGCGGCTGGGGTGGGTGGAGTGCGAGGTGGCGGGCGTGCCGGTGCTCGGGGTGCACATGGTGGCGCCGTATCTGCCGTGGCGGATTTCGCGCCGGTTTCGGCAGTTGATGGGGCTGGCGGAGCGGATCGGCGCGGTGGGTGCGGAGCATCCGGGGCTGGCGATCGGGGACTTCAATACGGCGGATTTTGAGCGCGCTTTTGTGCGTTTTGAGAGCGCGGTGAATCCGTGGCGGCGGCTTGATCACTCGAATCCGCGGCGGCGGGGGACGTGGCCGTTCGGGCAGGTGTGGTCGCCGGTGGCGGTTGATCACGCGATCGGGTCGCCGGTGATCATGCTGGGTGGGAATGGGAACGGGGACGGGGGAGGCGGGCGGGGCGAAGGACCTGGCCCGGTGCGCGGGGTTTCCGGGGTGTCCGGGGCTCCCATAGTGCGGGGGGTGCGGCGGTTTGCGATTCCGGGGAGTGATCACATGGGGCTGGTGATCGACCTGCCGGAGCGTGGGGAGGGCGGGGCGCCG
>CAZGVW010000202.1:0-2740 GCA_964529265.1 uncultured Phycisphaeraceae bacterium | reverse complement strand
GTCGGTAGACGGTAGACGGGGGGATGAGGCGGCGATCGGCGTTGGGTTTGACTCCGGGGGGGCGGGGACTAGGCTTGTGGCCTGTTTGGAGGGCCTCGGCGCGGGCTGGAGTGATCCGGCGGCCGCGGGAGGCCGACAGTTTTGGAATCCCATGGGGCCGTAGCTCAATTGGGAGAGCGCTTGCATGGCATGCAAGAGGTCGCCGGTTCGACCCCGGTCGGCTCCACTGAAGAAGGAAACAGGCCCCGAGTGAACGCTCGGGGCCGTTTTCTTGCGCGAGAGTGAGCGCATTTCCGCGGAACCGGGCGGGAATTCGCGGCGAACCCGTAGAGTGGCGGAGTCCCAACCCCGGGACCCGCGCGACATGGCGTGGCGGCTCACGGAGGCTGATCCATGCGGAATCGAAGCGTTTTTCGCGTTTTTGGAGCGAATGGCGCGATTGGCGCGCGTCCGCGCGGTTTCACGCTGGTGGAGGCGGCGGTGGGCGTTGCGGCGGGGGGCGTGGCCTCGATTGCCGCGATGGCGATCGCCGGCGGCGCGCGGGGCGATGCCCACACCGTGGCGTGCCAGGCGAACCTGAGCGTGATCGGCGGCGCGGTGACTTCGTACACGACTGACAACCGGGGCTGGCTGGTCGGCTCGCCGGAGACGAGCGGTCGGGCGCTGCTGAATGATGCGCGGGCCGCCGAAGGCGGTCTCGCGCTTGAGGTTGATGGCGACGCGACGCAAGCGTTCGACTGGGCGGGGCCGCTGGCGTGGACCTACATCGCGCCGGAGGAGGTTCGGCCGGAGCGGCGTGATGAGCGATTCGCGCTGCTGAATGGAACGAAGATTCCCGATTACATGGCGCCGGGTTTCGAGCCGAACGATGTGGATCTGACGCCATCGATCGGGCCGCTGGGTGTGTTTGCGGATCCGGCGAACGTCGAGGTTTCGCTCCCTTACTTTGGCGCGGTCCATCCCGGCGGCATCTCCGGCACAGCGTTTCAGCCGCAGTTGGCCTCGAGTTACATGGTCGCCCGGGGTTTCTTGATGTTGCCGCCAGTCTCGTCCTCGAGCAGTGGGCCTCGGTGGGCGACGGATGGCTTCTGGGGCAACGCGCCTGGGGCTCTGTATCAGGCCAACGGCGCGGCGGGGACGCTCCCCGGCTTCGATCCCGCCACGGGCGTCCAGCCGGCATACCGACCGCGAATCGATCGTGTCGGGGAACCGGCGACCAAGATTCAGCTTGCTGATGGGACCAGATATCAGATTTCCTATTTGGGCTCCGTTGACCACGACGCAGGCGCTCAGGGCTCGTACGGCGGCGCTTTCGGGGACCAAGGTGCGTGGGACGTGGCTTTCACGCGCACATGGCCGCTGGGAACGAATTCTGAGGGTGAGGACATGACCGCAAAGTCGTTTCGACACGGAGACGGCGCGGGGCACGAAGGCAACGCCCTGTTCCACGACGGGCATGTGGAGTTGATGTCGGTCGATCGGGCGCGACGGCCGGAGTTCTGGTTGCCGAGGGGCACGCTCGTGAGGCGGAGCGCCATCTGGGCGCCCATTCGCGATGAGTATGAATACGAGTCGCCCCTTCCCGACGCTCCGATCGGGCCGGCGCTGCGGACGACGCGGATCTGGTGAATCGGTGAACCACGGAGGCTGACCATGCGCGCTCTGATGAGTCTGATTGCACTCGCGGCAGCCGCGGCGGCGGGGGCCGGTGTGCGGATGTCGGCGGTCGGCGCCGGGGTTCCGGGGGCAACGGTGTTCGCCGACGATTTCGAGTCGTACGACCCGGGGCAGGACGGCGCGGCGTTTCTCGAGGATTTCGGCGTGTGGGGCGGCGAATACAGGCCCAATGCGCGGGTGGTTTCGATCGATCCGATTCAGGGGATTTCGGCGCGGCACGTGATGGATGGGATGAACTCTCTCGGGCGCGGCATTGCGGGCTATGAGATCGAGAGTCCGATCTTCCCGGCGGAGACGGGGTTGTTCGAGGCGGATCTGCGGCTCTCGCGCGCGGAAGGGAATGCGCCGGGCGAGTATCACGTGGCGCTGTATGACACGGAGACGCTGCATTTCGCCGCGCGTGTGCGGCTGCGGTGGCGGAACGCGACGGAGGGCGTGATCGAGGTCGGGAATGTCACGAGCGGGTTCATCGCATCGGGGTACGAGTTCGTGGACACGGGCACGGGGTTTGGGCCAGGGGAGACGTTCCGGCTGGGGATCGACGTGGCGCCGGGCGGGGCGCTGCGCGTGTTTCGGAGTGGGGAGATGGTTTACGAAGGCGTCGAGACAAATCGCGCGATCCTGGGGCGCACGGGGCGGATCGGGCGGATCATGATGTGGACGAACAACGACGGGCTGGGCGCGGCGGATGGGACCGGCTCGACGCTGACCATGGACAACGTGTCGTTCGCTTTGACGGCATGCCCGGAGGATGTCGATGGCGACGGCGCGATCGGGGCGGGGGATTTGAGCGCCGTGCTGGCCGCGTGGACGGAGTGCGGCGATCCGCGGCTGGCGTGCGCCGCGGACATCACGGGCGACGGTGTGGTGAACGCATCGGACCTCGGGCGGATGCTGGGGGCGTGGGGCGGGTGCGAGTGAGGCGGGGGCCGGGGGCGGCGCGGCGAGTGCGGTGAGGATGAATGCGAAGAGGATGGGCAGGCGGCGGCGGGCGCGCCTGGGCGCGGTGGCGCCGGGGATGGCGCTCTGAGCGCGGGCGATGGGGCCGGCGCGGGCGCGGGGG
>CAZGVW010000201.1:0-4453 GCA_964529265.1 uncultured Phycisphaeraceae bacterium | reverse complement strand
CGTACTGTTGTTTGGCACCGTGGATGGCGCCGGCGTCGGGGGATGATCGTTGCTTGAGAACTACCCGTCGCTGCCGGTGCATCTGACCGGCGTGCGTCGCGAGCGTAGACGATAGCCGCGGGAGTCGCTTACCGCGCCACGCACTCGTCGCAGAGAACGACGTCAATCCGCCCTACGAATCTCTGAGCACCACGATGGGATCAACAGACGCCGCGCGCCGTGCCGGAACGATGCTCGCCGCGACGCCGACGAGCGCGAGCACGACGGCAACCGTCGCGAACACCAGCGGGTCGCGTGGCGACGTCTGAAACAGAAGATCGCTCAGCCATCGCGTGGCCAGCGCGGCGCCAAGCAGGCCCAGACCGATGCCGATCCCCATCGTCGCGACGGTCGAGGCGCTGATCGTCTCCGTGATGTTCCACGGCGAGGCGCCGAGCGCCACGCGGATGCCAATCTCCTGCGTTCGCTGCGAGACCGCGAACGCCAGCGAGCTGTACAGACCAACGGCTGCAATGAGGAGCGCGACTGCGCCGAACGCGAGGAACATCCACGAGCCGAGGCGCCACGGCTGGAGCTGCGGCGCGAACATCGCCTCGAGCGTATCGGCATCAACGTAGCCCATGTCCGGCGTCAGCGACTGCAGGGTCTGCCGGACCACCGGCACGAGATCCGCAGCGCTGGACTCGGTGCGAATCAGCAGCGCGCTCGGGCGGTCACGGGCAAACTGCGGATGGGAGGACAGGACGAACACTTGAGCCTCATTGGCGGCGGTCCGATTGTGCAGGACGACGTTCTCGACGACGCCGACGATGGTCGTGCAGCTCGCGCGGCTGAACACGATGCTGAAGCTGATGCACCGCCCGACGGTCTCCTCACCCGGCCAAAATCGCTCCGCGAAACCGCGGCTGACCACAGCGGTGCGCGCGCGCGTGTGATCGTCTTCCGCCGTCAGATCCCGGCCGCGCTCGACGCGGGCACCGAGCGTGGCGAAGTAGCCGCGGCTCACGACGAAGTACGCGTCCATCGAACGATCCTTCACGTCCGCATCGGTCATGCCCTCGGGCGTCATCGACGTGCTGCGCCCCGTCCTCAGCCGCAGCGACCCGCCGCTGAGCGCGACGCGCTGCACTCCGGGAATCGAGGCCAGCCGTTCCATCGCCTGCCCGTACAGCGCTCGCGCCGCGGCGGGCTCGAGTCTCGCGGGGAGGGAGGCCTGGATCACGCGATCGAGATCGATGCCTACGTCATAGGCCCGCACCGCCGCCAGGCTTTTCACAAACAGCCCGGCACCGACAAGCAGAAGGACGCAGAGTGTGACTTGAGTCACGAGCAGCCCCGCACGCAGCGCGCCGGTGCGGCCGCGCGTGACGCCCTGCGCCGGACGCATGGCGCTGGCGACGTCGGCCGACCACATGTGTAGCGATGGGCCCATCCCGGTCGCCAGCGCGGTGAGCGTCGAGATGGTGAAGGTCACCGCCAGCACGCGGCCGTCGACTACGCCGTCATCCCACCCGGTGCCCGGCAGGAGCAGCTGCTGGACCAGGCGACCGCCAAAATGGGTCAGGAACAGCGCTGCAATGCCAGCGACGGTCGAGAGCAACGCCGATTCCGTGAGCAGCTGTCGCAGCAGGCGGCCGCGGCTCGCGCCGATGGCAACGCGGACCGCGATTTCCCGCCGGCGCGCGATAGTCCGCGCGAGCTGCAAACCGGCGACGTTGGCGCACGCGATCAGCACGACGACGGCCGCGACGCCCAGGAGCCATAGGCCGACCCGCCCCTGGAACGCGATGCCGCCTGGACGTCCCAGGCCGTTCAATGGCGCGCCGACGGCGATCGCGGCATTAGCCCCAGACATGCCTTCCACGTCGAGCGCCCGTCGGTAGACCGCCGTCGCCTGCGCGTTCGCCTGACTATCGGTGGCGCCTGGTGACAGTCGCGCGATGAGCTCGAACCGGAACCAGTTCGACGTCGTGGCCCAATCGTCGCCGAACAGGTCCCGCCCGAGCGCGCCTGGCGGCGCCCACAGGTCAGTGCGGTCGCGACGCGCTCCCGAGAAGCCCCGGGGCGCCACGCCCACAATCGTGAATCGCTTGCCTTCGACCAACAGATCGCGCCCCACGGCAGTCGGATCGCCGCCGAACTCGCGCCGCCAGAACGCGTGGCTCAGGACGAGGACAGGATCGGCATCCGAGCCGCGATCCTCTACTGACGTGAAGAATCGGCCAGCCGCTGGCGTCAGTTCGAGCAGGTGGAAGTAACTGGCGGTCACCAGCTCCAGCGATGCCTGGCGCGCGCCCTGGCCGGCGCCGAGGGTGACATCGGTCCGGTGAAGTGCCGCGGTCTCCGAGAACGCGCTGACGCCTTCCGCGATTGTCTTCAGGACCGGATAACTCTGATTGGGCGCTCGCCGCACCGTTGCGTCAGTGCCGAAGTAGAGACGCCGTACGCGGTCGGCATCGCCGATGCCGGCCGGCGGTCGCAGCAGCAACTGATCGACGACGCCGAACATGGTCGAAGTTGCGGCGATCCCGAGCGCAAGCGTGAGGAGGATGACTGCCGACGTCGCACGATCGTGGCGCAAGATGCGCCATGCGTGCCGAAGATCCTGCCAGAGCGTCATCGTGGCCTTCTGGCGGCCACCGGCAGCGATCCGAGGCGGCCCACGGATTCGATTCTCGCACGCAGCAACGCGAGCGTCGAGGGCACATCGCGCGCCGTCTCGATCATGTCGCCCGCGGACTCCGGGCCCATGCCGCTCGAGGCCGTCACGCGTCCAGGCCCGTACGAGGTCACCGCGCCTCTCGGCGCCGGTGGCCCGCCTCCGCTCGCGACTGAGGACATCAGGCATGAGGAATAGTTCGCGTTATCTCCGAGCGGCGATCGTAGGTGTCGTCACGGTCAGTCTCGGGCTCGTCGTCGCGCCGCAGCCGCGTGCACAGGGCGGCGCCGCGCCACAGGCGACGTCCCCGGACACCGTGCCGGCCGACCTCAAACCGCTGCTCTCGCCGCGGCGAAGCGAGATGCGGCTGGTCACGCAGCGCTACACGCTCGATCGGCAGTGCCGGCGCCGCCGCCGGTGTCGATGTCGCTCGCGCGCCTCGAGCGTCTGGCGCGGTTCGATCGCGCCTGGGACGCGGCGCTCGGCAAGCTCGACGCGACCAAGCTCTCGGCCGCGGCGCAGGCGGACCTCGAGACCCTGCGGGCGACGGTCACGACCAATGCCGCGAGCCTCGACGACGATCGCCGCGCGATCGCCGAAATCGCGCCGGTCGTCCCGTTCGCTCCGCCGCTGGTGCGGCTGATCGAAGCGCGGCTGTGGATCGAGGCGATGGACGCCGAAGCGGCGGCCGGCACGCTCACTCGCGCGACCGAACAGGTGACGGCGACACGGCAGCGTCTCCAGGCCGGGATCGGTGACGGCGCCAACGGCCTCACCACCAGCAGCGATCAGTCCGAGAAGGCCGCCGCGGTGGTTGACGTCCTCCACCGCGATCTGACCGAGTGGTTCAATTTCTACAACGGCTACGATCCGCTGTTCACATGGTGGATGGGGCTGCCGTGGCAGCACGCCGACCAGGGGCTGCGTCAGTACTCGGCGTTCCTGCGCGACACGGTCGCGTTCGCAAACCGGCCGGCGGCGCCGGCGGCGATGCCGTCAGCAGGCTGCCGGCTCCCGAGTCGAACTCGCGCAAGAAGGACGAGAGCGGCATCCCCGGCCCGGCGCGCGGCCGCCAGGGCTTGATCCGGGACCTGCAGGACGAGCTGATCCCGTACACGCCGGAAGAGCTGATCGCGCTCGCCGAGAAGGAGTTCGCCTGGGCCGACGCCGAGATGCTCGAGGACCGTCCTGAGGAACCATCCGAACAGGTTCGGGGACAGACGAGGACGACGAAAGACCGTGAACTACGGTGGCCGCCGGCTGCCGCCCGGGATCGCGTGATGGCGGCTGGGCGGAGTTTCGCGGCGCGGGCGGCGTCGAGTTGGCGTCGGTCGCCCGAGACAAAGCGCTCACATTTCAGCGCGAGCGCCGTTGCGACATGCAGCAGTTCAAGGCTCCGCGTCAGGTACTCTTTCGTGTGCACGATCGACAGGTCTGCGGCGATCGTGAGAATCACCTGCCAGTCGACATCGGGTTCAATCAGCCGGCCGGCATGTCGGTCCTCCTGGATTTGGGTGACGAGGCCATCCCGCTCCGCCGATGACAGCGCGTCCTGGCTCGCGTCGAGCGCGGTCAGACCCTGCAGGTCACACGGCGCCAACGGCCGGTCGCGATTCTCGCGCATTGACCGCATGAGGTGTCTTTTCGTGTCGGGCTCGCTCAGGCTTCTTGTCTGAGCAGCGCCTGCATGATGGCCGCCATGCGGTCCCAGGCCTGCTTCTCGACGGTCAATTCCTTGCGCCCGGCCGCGGTGAGCCCGTAGAAGCGGGCCTTGCGATTGGTGTCGGTGGTGCC
>CAZGVW010000200.1:0-43947 GCA_964529265.1 uncultured Phycisphaeraceae bacterium | reverse complement strand
CAGAGGGCGAGGGCTTCTCCGCGCTGCGCGGGGCCGGCGGCGGCCCGGCCCGCGGCGGCGAAGGCGCTCTCGGCGTGCGAGAGCGCACGTTGCGCGGCTGGCTGGCGCTCCGACGCGGATCCCGCGTCAGCCCGTTCGAGTTCACGTTGCGCGAGCGTTGAGCGCGCGAGCATGCGAAGCGATGGGGTTGCGTCCGTCACCGCGGCGAGCAGGGATTCGCCTTCGGCGGCGGAGGCGCCGCCCGATCGCTCCAGCAGGGCCGCGAGGCTGATGCGCCATTGATCGGCGTCCGGGCTCGCGGGGAAGCGGACGAGGCTGATGCGCAGCGATTCGGCGCAGAGCGCCGCGATCTCCGCATACCCCGGCGCATCCTGCGAGAGTCGCAGGCCGAGCGCGCAGGCCGCCTCCGCCGCGGCGCCGGCGAGCGGCCACTCCGCGTGGGCCTTGAGCAGATTGACCAGTGTGCGCAGCGCCATCGCCTCGTTCGCCGCGCGCTGCGGGCCGCCTTCGCGGGCGCGCTCCAGGCGCAGGCTTGCGGCGCGCCACATCACCTCGGCGCCTGAAGCATCCGCCGGCGCTGCGCCCGCGCTGAGGAACGATTCCACAACGGCCAGCGCGCCGGCCTTGTCGCCATCGGCCTCGAGCCGCCGTGAGCGGGCCACCGCGGCGAGCGCCGGGAGATCGCGGGCATCGCCCTTGAACTCCAGCGCTTCGAGTCGCTCGAAGGCGAGCGCCCGCCGCGCTGCGTAGTCCAGCCCCGCGCCCTCGCGCTCCAGGAACGCCACGTGCGGCGCGAAGGCCTCGGCCATCGCCTGCCGCCGCGCCTGGCCGGGCGGCGAGCGATCGGCGACGGCGAGGCCGAAGCGGAGCGCCGCGTCCGCCGCGATGAGGTTGAGCAGGGCGTTGTCTTCGCCGCCCGCGAAGGGCGGCGCGGCCATGGCGGTGCGCAGGTAGACCATGGCCGCGGCGGGCCCTTGAATGGCGAGGGCGGCCATTGCGCCGCCGAGCGCGGCCTCCGCCGCAGTGCGCTTTGAAAAGTGATCGAGCGCGGGCAGCGATGCCACGAGCGCGCGGGCGGCCTCGAAGTCATCCGCCGCCGCGCGCGCCTCGGCGGCGGAGGCTGCGCTCGCCAGGCGTGCGCCGCCGCGGTTGACCAGCCGCCACGCCTCCCACGCTGTGTCGCCGGGCTCCGATTCCTCCGCCGCGGCGATCGCTTCCTGCGCGAGAGCCCGCCGCCGCTCGGGATCGCTCTCGATGGCGGTGAGCAGCAGCGCAGCCCGCGCCCGCGCCATGGGCCGCCGGAATGAATCGAGATCCACGGCAAGGCGGGTGCGCAGGGTCTGGAGTTCCTCGGATTCGGAGAACGCCTCGTCGCGCTCCACGGTCTCGATCGCGTCGCGCAGGGCCGCCGCGGCGGGGCGGATCGCCTCCAGCGCCGCGGCCGCATCGCGCCCGACGCGCTCCCGCGCCTCGCGGCTGAGCAAACCGTACATCGCGGTGATGTCGTCGCCGTGAACGGCGAGGCGCTGGAGCCTGGCCTCGGCGAGCAGCGCCAGCGCCTCCGCGCGACCCGCGATGGTCTCGTCGCGCTGAGCACGCCGTTCAAGCGCGGCGATGCGCGCATCCAGCGGCCCTGTTGAATCGGCCTGCGCCCCTGGCGGCGCCGGCCCCACAACGGCCATCGCGATCGCCGCGGCGATCCAACGGGCGCGACGCATCATGGCGCCCGCCCCGCGGCATCCGGATCTGCAAGGCGAATCCGCGTGAACCCCGCCCGCTCCACGGCGTTGAGCGCCGCGAGCGTGTGCTCCCACAGGGCGCTGCCCGCCGGCTCGATGATGAACTGCTGGGTTTCGGAGAGTTCGCCGCCGAAGCGTTCGGTCAACGCCGCGGAGAGATCCGTAAACCCGCCGGGGGAATCGAGGCCGGGCCAGTCGGTGGCCAGCGCGCAGTCCTCCGGCCCGGCGCCCATCGAGCGGACGATGACGCGGATCGGCCGCTCCGGCAGCGCGAAGGGATCGGCCGGAGGGGGCGGCGCAGCCGCGGTGGCGCGCTCCGGCCGCGGGAGATCCAGCGGGAACACCTCCTCCGGCGCGCGGAACTGCCCGACGAGCACGAAGTAGACCATGAGCAGGAACACCACGTCGATCATCGGCGTGATGTTGAGCGCCACGCCGCCACCGAGCGCTCGCCTTCGCGCAGCGCGCGACAGGTCGCGCCTCGTCCGGCGTTCGCCCGCGGCACTCGCCGACGCAGAGTCAGTCGCGCGCGTCTGCATTCGCTCGCCGCCCTTCACAATCCCGCCCTCCGCGCCGTGGGATCGGTCACCAGTTGCACGCGGCCGATTCCGGCCCTCGCGCACGCATCCAGCGCCGGATGCACGCGCTCATACGCCTCATCGCGCGAGGCGCGGATCAGCGCCTCCAGGTCCGGCGCGCGCGATCGCGCCACCTGCAGCGCCTCGACCAGCAGGGCCAGGCCCTCTTCATCGCCCGCGTACATCGTTGAGCCCAGCCTGTACTCGCCGCGCATCGCCGCGGCCCGGCCGCGCGGCACGACGTTGATCACCAGCCGCCCCTCCGGCCCGATGGGGTTCGATTCCGCCTCCGCGACGTTCGGCAGCGTGAGTTCGAACCGCTCCACGGTGTTGATCTGCGCCACAAGCACGAAGAACACGATGAGCAGGAACACCATGTCCACCATCGGCGTGAGGTTGGGCGCGATCCGTGCTGGTCCTCGTCCGAAGGCCTTGAGCATCGGTGCATTGCCTCACGAGGACGCCGCGGCGGCGCCCGCCGGCGTCACGCGCGGCGCCGGAGCGTGCGGCGCCGCTTTCCGCGCCTCCGCGGCGTATTCAATCAGTTCCTCCGCCGCGAGCGACGCCTCCGCCGACAGGCCATCGAGCCGGTTGCGGATGATCGCATACGCCGCGAGGGCCGGAATCGCGACGACCAGCCCCCAGAACGTCGTCACCAGGGCCGTGCCGATGCCCGCCGCGAGGCCGACCGGATCGGGCGAGCCGCCCGCGGCCACCACCTCGCGGAACGCGAGAATCATGCCGTAGACCGTTCCGAACAGGCCGATCATCGGCGACACCGCGCCGAGGATGTTCAGCGTCTCCACGCGGCGCATCCGCGCGGCCAGTTGCTCATCCGAAGCGCGATCGAGCGCGCGATCCATCGCATCCCGCCCGTGCTCGGCTTCGCCCAGGGCTGCCCCCGCGATCGCCGCGAAGAACGATTCTTCCCGCTCCAGGCGCGACACCACCGCCTCCGGGCCATGCGACCGGATCATCCGCCGCGATTCCGACACAAGCCCCGGCGGCGCGATGCGCTCCTTCTTGTTCGCGCGCGAGAGCGCGCCCATCAGCCCCAGCGACGCCACCGAAAGCCCGATGAGGAACCAGATGAGGATGCTCCCCAGCCATTCCATCCGCCCCGTGCGCGGATTCCGCTGCACGAAGAACGCCTCGGCGAACGTCGTGCGTTCGCCCCCCCCGGAAGCCCCGCCCCCGGAAGCCCCGGCCCCGGAAGCAGCGCCCCCGGAAGCAGCCACCGCAGCGCCGCTCGATTCATCGGCCTGCGCCATCGCCGGCGCTGCGCTCCACGTCACCGCCAGCAACGCCGCGCACACCATCACCGCCAGGCCCCGCCATGCGATCCGGCGATCCATCCTGATTCCAGCAACGCCTCTCAACACCCGTCGCCTCCATGCCCCCGTTTCAGCCGCGAAACCAATCATCCCCCCCGCCTCCCTTCAGTCGCGGCGGCGTTGAACTCCTCGCGGCTGATGAACTTGTACCCATCTTCGCCCCCGTGCGCCTCGCCGATCGCCCGCAGGATCCGGTACGGGTCCTCCTCGATCACCTGAATCGCCTTGATGACCACGCGCCGATCGCCCGTGGATTTCCGCACCGGGTTCAGATCATCCAGCCGCGCCAGCAGCGCCTCGCGCGCCCCCGCGCCGAACTCCGCCGCCTCCGGCCCGGTGATGCGCGACGCGAGCAGGAACACGGCATCCGGCTTCAGCCCGAGCGCCGCCGCGAGCGCCCCGCCGGGGTCCGATCCGCCGCCCGTATCCACCTGCTCCAGCCAGGCGCGGATGGCCTGCTTCGATCGCCGCGTGGCATCCAGCAGCACGGGCTTCTTCGCGCCCGCGGGCAAGTCGGGAAACAGAAACGTGCGCCCGCCGCGGTTCTGCGCCAGCAGCACGGTGAACCGCTGCGTGGGGTGCAATCGCTCGATCGAGAGCATGAGTTGCGCCACCACCTCCGGCATCGTCGTGATCATGGAGCCCGAGGCATCCACCACGTATACGATGTCGCGCGCATCCGATGCGCCGAGCCCCGCGAACTCCACGCGCCGCGGGGCCGCCGCGGCGGGGTCGATGGGCGGCGCTTCCGCGGCGGAGAGCTCGCGGTCCACCAGCGAAGGCGGCGGCGCCTCGTGCCGTTCGAGCATCTCGGCGATCGATTCCGCCGTGGGCGCGGCGATGGCCCCCAGCGCCTCGTCCAGCCGGGTCGTCGCCGCGGCTTCCTCCGGCGGAGTCAACTTCTCCTCGGCGGGCGCGGGCGCGATCGGCGGCGGCGCCGGGTCATCGAACGACACAGCCGCGGCCCGCGGCGTGCGGTCTTCCTGCGTCGCCGCCCAGACGATGAAGAGCGAAGCGATGAAGAGCGCCGCGTGCAGGCCGATCGACACCAGCCACGGCGCCGTCAGCGAGAACGGGCCTCCACCAACCGATTCGAGCGATGCGCGTCTTCTCTCGGCGCCCATCAGCCGCTCCTGAAATCCCGCCGCCCCCGTCCAACCCCCGGTCTACCCCCGGTTCTAGGCCCGCGCCGTCTGCACCACCATGTTCTCCAGCGCCAGCGCCATGTTCACGTTCGAATCGATGTGGCGCTCCGCCTCCGCGAGCAAGTCGACTGCGCGCAGGGCCGATTCCAGGTCGTCCGGATGCTTCTCCGCCGCGGCATGCACGCGCCGGCGGACCCGCTCCGAGAGCAGCAGGAACAGGTGCCGGGCGCCGGCCTTGTTCGCTGCGTCCTTGCTCGCGTTCTTGTGCTCCTTCACCCAGCCTTCGGCCCACTCATCCACGAGTTTGGCCATCACAGGCCCGAGTTCGTGCGTGTACCGGCCGGATTCGATGGAATCGAGCAGCGGATCAAGACGCTCCGACCAGGCGCGCAGGCCGCCTTCGAGCGCCAGCGCCGCCCGGCCGGGCGAGCCCGCGGCGAAGTCGATGGCCCACGACGCATCGGCCTTCGAGGGCGGCTCTTCGCGCGTCTTCGACCAGCGCTTGAGCCACTCCTTCATGTCGTCGTCACTCAGCGTCTCGAACGCCACGCGCTGGCAGCGGCTGCGGATCGTGGGGAGCAGGCGCTCGACGGCGGACGTGACGAGCATGATCACGGTGCGCGGCGCGGGCTCCTCGAGTGTTTTCAGGAGGGCGTTCTGCGAGGATGGGTTGAGCAGTTCGGCCTCGTCGATGATGAAGGCCTTGCCGATGCGGGCATCCGACCGCATGACGGGCGCCACGGATGCGGGGCGCAGCAGGTGCTGATCGATCACGTCTTTCGCGATCGTGGTCTGCTTGGCGGAGCGGACCTGGGCGCTGTCCACAAAGAGCGCCAGTTCCTTCGTGATGATGTGCAGGTCCGGATGCAGATCCTGCGCGATGAGGCGCTGCGTCTCGCTCTCGGGGTCGGGCTCGAAATCGCCGGAGAACGTCTGCTGCGTGGTCGGATCGAGCAGGGCGGAGGCGAAGGCGAGCGCGGTCGTGAACTTCCCCACGCCCGGCGGGCCGTGGAAGATCCACGCGTGGTGCACGCGCCCGGACGCCAGCGCCGCCTTCAGCACGCGGAGCGCCCCGGCCTGGCCGAGGATGTCATTGAACGAGACGACGGGCATCACCGAAGACTATCCGCAGCCAATCCCCTCCGCCCACACCCGGCCCCCGAGCCCCCGGCCCCCCGGGCCCGCCCGGGCCCGCCCGGGCCCGCGTCCCTTCTTCCCGTATTCCGTGTTCCGTGTTCCGTATTCCCGCTCCTCCACTCACTCTTCCTCCCGCGGCACGATCAGCCTCCGCATCCAGTCGATCGTCGCCCGCACGCCGTCGGCGTAGGGCGTGGGGCGCTGGTCGCCGATGAGGCCGCGGAGTTTGGCGCCATCGAAACGGATGGGGTTCGCGTACAAGCCGTAGATATCCGCGGCGGAGCGCATGTCGCGCCGAGCCAGCCCCGCCAGGTTCACCAGCCATCCGGGGGCGCCGCCGATGCGGGCCCGCTCGCGGCAGATCTGGCCGGCGATGAGCGCCAGGTCCCGCGGCGTGACGGCGCCGCCGCCGGGGATGATCCAGCGGCGGCCGTAGGCCTCTTCGCGCATGACGAGTTCGACGATCGGCTTCGCGATGTCGGGAACGTAGATCGCTTCGCGCGCGTGGTCGGGCGAGCCGGGCCAGATCGCGCGGCGGCCTTCGACGATGGCGCGGATGACATCGTTCGGCAGGCTCTTGGGCGCATCGGGCCCGTAGAAATCGGGAAGCAGCGCGATCGCGGCGCCGGCGTCCTGCAGGATGTCTTCCTGCTCCTTGCGGGCGCGGCCGGCGCGGCTGACGGGGTCGCGCGGGCTTTCTTCCGTCAGCGGCAACTCGGCCAGCGGCCAGAACGACCAGAAGCCGCTGATGAGGATGCACTTCGCGCCGGTTGAGCGCATCGCCGACGCCGTGTTGCGGCCGAGCGCCGGATGTTCCGAATACTGCGCCAGCGGAAGGCCGACGGCGTGGATGATGACATCGCACCCTTCCGCGGCTCGGCGGGCGGATTCCGTGATCGAGAGATCCGCCTCGTGCCGCTCCACCGGCGCATCGCGGAAATCCCGCGACAGGTTCGCCTCGCTGCGCGACACCACGCGCACCGCGATGCCGCGGCGGAGGAGTTCCTGCGCGATGACACGGCCGGTCGATCCCGTGGCGCCGAAGATGGCGGCCTTTGCAATCCGCATCGCCGATGCAGCCCTTCCCGCCTTCGCTTCTTCCGCTTCCGCGCCTTCCCTTACCCGCCGCGCTCGGCGCGCAAAGCCTCATCCAGCCCCGCGGCGAGCCGCTCATACTGAGGTTCGCTGTTATAAGCCTGCGCCGAGAGCCGCACCAGCCGCCGCGGCGGCGCGGGCCAGGGAATCACCGGAACCTCGACGCCGAACCGCTCCAGCAGGGTGTCCTGCAGTGGGTCGAGGTAGAGCGGTGATGTGGATGCATCCGCCCCCGGCGGCGAATCGGGCAGCGGGATGGAGGCCATCGAGCCGACCATCTCCGCCGGGCAGGGCGGCTTGACGCCGAGGCGTTCGCAGACGAGTTGCCTGCCGCGGAGCGCCAGCGAGCGGTTCTGCCCCATGAGCGCGGGCCATCCCCCGGAGCCCCCGGCGCCCCCGGCCACCGTTCCCATAAACCGCAGCGCCTCGGGCACGCTGAGGATGGCGGTGGGGTCCGCGGTGCCGGTCCAATCGAACTCGAGCAGCAGGCGCGGGCGATCGATGCGCGAGGAGTTGGCGCCGTGGCTGATCACGGTGGGGCGGATGCGGTCGCGCCTGTCCTCGCGCACGGCGAGGAACGCGGCGCCCTTCGGCGCGCACACCCACTTGTGCAGGTTGCCGGTGTAGTGCGCGGCGCCGATGGCGCGGATATCAAGCGGGATCATGCCGGGGGCGTGCGCGCCGTCCACGAGCGTGTCCACACCGCGCTCCGCAAGTTCGCGCACGATGCGCTCAATGGGCCAGACGAGGCCGGTCGGGCTCGTGACGTGGTCGATGAGCGCGAGTCGCGTGCGCGATGTCACGCGCGACAGGATGGCCTCGACCACCTGCTCGGCTGATTCGATCGGGAATGGAACTTCAGCGACGACCACCGTCGCGCCCCACCGCTCCGCCGCGAACCGCAGCGCATTCGCGCAGGCGTTGTATTCGTGACTCGTCGTCAGCAGTTCATCGCCCGGCTCGAACCGCAGCGATCGCACCACGGCGTTCACCGCCGTCGTTGCGTTGCGCACGAACACCAGCCCCCTGGCGTCGGCGTTCACGAACTCGGCGAGGGCCAGCCGCGCCTCGTCGAGCAGCCCCTCAAGATCTCGCACGAAGAACTGCACCGGCTGGCGCTCCATGCGCTCGCGCCAGCGCCGCTGCGCCTCCAGCACCGGCTTCGGGCACGCCCCGAACGATCCGTGGTTCAGGAACACAACGTCCGGATCAAGCGCCCAGTGCGCCGCCGCCCGCGGCCGGTCGCCCGCAACCTCCGTCTCAGTGCGCATGCGATGGAATCATACGGGCGCCGCCCACCGCGCCCGTTTCGCCACCTGTCCCGCGTTCTCAGACCTCAGCCGGCAATATCGATCGCGCGCCCCACCGCCACCGACGTCGCCGCCGCGTTCCGATCCGCCGGATGCCGGTACATCGGCAGCGTCGCCGCTCCCGGCCGCGCCTCGCCCGACGAAAAATCCACGATCCCCGGCACCTGCGCCGCCACCAACCGGCGCAGATTCGGCGTCAGCGACGCCACGCCCGTGGCGCGAAACGCCTCAGGCGCATCTTCCAGGCCCGCCGCGCGCACGGAGGGCGCCGGGGGCGCAGGAGGGGCCGGAGGCCTCACGCCGTACGCGCGGGAAATGTGAAACGGATTCGTCGGGCCGTCGATGCGCATCTCAGTCTGTAGTGCAGAATACGTCATGCAGATCGGCGAACCACGTCCGAGACCCACAAACTCCCCGCCACGTCCGGGAATAGCCCCCGACGCGCCGGCCGGGCTCACACCCGTTCAGGCCGTCCGAAACGCCAAAGTGCGGGCGAGAGGGGTCGAACCTCCACGTCCTCATCGGACACGGGATCCTAAGTCCCGCGCGTCTGCCAGTTCCGCCACGCCCGCGGCAGCATCCGTGATTCTTCGGCCCGCGGGCCCCCCGTTCAAGTCCCTTCACCCTCGCCGCCTCGTGCCACCGACTTCGGCTCTGCGAAGTCGGTGCTTCCCCCCTCTGCAGGGCCCCGCAGGCGTACCATTCCCCCGCCTGCAAGCGAACGGCGCCCGTGCGGAAGAAAGAGTGACCCCGCCACGCCCCCTCGCCGCAGGGGCGCTCGCCTCGGAGGCCGCCAGATGAAGTTCCGCGACCGTACGGCCCTATCCCTGCCCCCCCTGCTCCTGCGCCTCGCGCTGGGCCTGACGTTCGTCTTTGCCGGCGGCGGCAAACTCTTCACCGAGCGAGCCTTTGAGCCCGCCGAAGCCGCCGTGCTCGCCAACATGGGCGTCAAGGTGCGCTCCCTCCGCAACGCGAACGGGAACCACAGCGCCCCGCCGGAATCGCCCGCCGCGCCGTCAGACGAGCCCACCGAAGCGCTCCCCGATTCGTCCGCTCCCCCGACGACCGACCGTCAGCCCCCTGCCGAGCCCGAATCCAAGCCCTCCAGCACGCCGATCGCCGCGGATTCCGCGCCCGGCGCGCCGCTTCTCGTCCTCGCCGCGGCTGCGCCCCCTGGCCCCGCCAACGGCGCAAAGCCATCCACCACCCCAGCCTTCACCGCGGCCGACTTCCCCACCGCCATCGATAAAGCCCGCGTCTACGACCTCGCCCTCATGCTTCACTACGCGTCCAACCCGCCGGAAGGCACGGGCGCCACGTGGCCCGCCGCCTGGTCTCAGGGCCTCTGGCCCGCGCGCCTCGCATGGGCCGTCGCCATCACGGAGTTCGTCGGCGGCGCGTTCCTCCTCATCGGGCTCATGACGCGCCTCGCCGCGCTCGGCGTCGCCGGCGTCATGCTCGGCGCGCTCTGGCTCGCCAGCATCGGCCCCATCGTCATGGGCCCAGCCGACGCGGCCTCGTTCCTCGGCGTCTTCCCGCCGATCGACTTTGGCGATCCCGCCGCCAGCCAGGCGTGGACCAACCTGCTCTTCCAGTTCTGCCTGTTCATGAGCGCCATGGCGCTCGCGCTCAGCCGGCCCGGCCTGCTCTCGCTCGATCGCCTCGTCTTCGGCGGTCCGTCAGATCACGATCTCGACGATCACGAAGATTGGGCCGACGGCGGCGAAGAGTAGAAGCGCTTCAATCCCCGAAGCACGTCCCCACCGCCCGCGCCGCCCGCAGCAGCGGGTGATCGGGCGAGACAAGCCGCTGCTTGTCCGCCACGCGCGTGATGTCGGTGTCCGTGATCTCCATCCCGTGCACCACCACCAGCCGGTTTCGCTGCCCCTGCGAGATCAGCTCCACCGCGTGGTGCCCAAGTTGCGTGCCCAGCACGCGGTCCGCCGCCACCGGCGAACCTCCGCGCACCACATGCCCCAGCACCGTCGCGCGCGTCTCGATCCCCGTCACGCGCTCGATGTCGTTCGCCAGCATCAGCCCCACGCCGCCCAGCCGGATGGGATCGGGGCTCGTCGGATCGATCCGCGACACCACCTGATTCCCGCCCTTCGGCTTCGCGCCCTCCGAAATCGCCACGATGCTGAACCGCTTGCCGTGCTTGCTTCGCGCCGTGACGAAATCGCACACCTTCTTCAGTTCGTACGGAATCTCCGGAATGAGCAGCACATCCGCGCCGGAAGCCACGCCCGCGTGCAGCGTGATCCACCCCGCGTTGCGCCCCATCAACTCCACCACCATCACGCGGTGATGACTCGCCGCCGTCGTGTGCAGCCGGTCCATGGCGTCGGTCGCGATCTGCACCGCCGTCAGGAAGCCGAACGTGATGTCCGTGCCCACCAGGTCGTTGTCGATCGTCTTGGGCAGCCCGATGCAGTTGATCCCGCGCTTGATGAAGTTCTGCGCGCCGGATTGCGTCCCATCGCCGCCGATCGTCACCAGCGTGTCGATGTGGTGCAGCCGCAGATGATCCAGGCACCGCTCCGTCACGTTCTCGAACCGCGGCTCGCCGTCCGGGCCGTAGCCCACCGCGTACCGCTCCGGATTGCACTTGTTGCTCGTGCCGAGAATCGTCCCGCCCAGCGCCAGAATGTTCGAGGCATCCGCCGCCGAGAGCGGCCTGATCCGGTTCTGCACCAGCCCCAGAAACCCGTCCTCGACGCCGAACACCTCCATGCCGTACCGGTAGATCGCCGTCTTCACGACCGCGCGCACCACCGCGTTCAGTCCGGGGCAGTCCCCGCCCCCCGTCAGCACGCCGATGCGCTTTGGATGCGTGGACATGTCTGGCTTTGCTCCGATTCGGCTTCCCATCGAACAAGGCGCCCGCCGCGGCCGCGCGGCGCAACGGCGCCTCAACCCGGATTTATCGGCATCTCGAACGCCCGAGTCGATCCCGGCCCGCCGCGACGCCCCCATTGCCCGCCCCGCTCCGCAACCCTACCCTCACCAGACTCTTGGGTCCTTTGGTCCGGGTAACTTCTCTTCCCGCGGCGGGGTCAATGCTCTCCCAGACGACGGAGTACGCGCTTCGCGCGATGACGTGCCTGGCCATCGGCCAGGGCGAACGAGTGTCCTCGGCCACCCTTGCCGACATGACGCAGGCGCCCCCCGATTACCTCGCCAAGGTCCTGCAGCTGCTCACCCGCGCCGGCCTGGTCGCCGGCCGCCGCGGCGTCGGCGGCGGATACCGCCTCGCCAAACCCGCCGACCAGATCCGCCTCCTCGACGTCGTCCGCGCCACCACCGAACTCGATCGCATCACCACGTGCCCGCTGGGCCTGCCCAACCACGGCAAGAACCTGTGCCCGCTTCATAAGAAGATGGACGAAGCCGCAAAGGCCGTGATCGAGATCATGGACGACATCACGCTGCACGACCTGCTGAACCAGCCGGGCGAGAACAAGCCGCTGTGCAACGCGGACACCACTGCCCGGTTGTCCGTCAGCGTTGAACGCTAAGGCCGAAGCCGCGCCTCAATCGTGTCGAAGGGCGACGATCGGGTCTTTGCGCGCGGCGACCTGGGCGGGGTAGAGGCCGAAGATGAGGCCGGTCGCGGCGGCGACGCCGAAGGAGAGCAGGATCGACCACAGCGTGACGGAGGTGGGCATCTTCGGGACGAGCCACGCCACCAGGACGCTGGCGCCGACGCCGAAGGCGATGCCGATCATGCCGCCCAGCGCGCTGAGCACGCCCGTCTCGACGAGGAACTGCCAGATGACGTGGCGGCGCGTGGCGCCGAGGGCGCGGCGAATGCCGATCTCGCGCGTGCGCTCCGTCACGGTGGCGAGCATGATGTTCATGATGCCGATGCCGCCGACGAGGAGTGAAATGCCGGCGATGAAACCGAGCACGAGCGTGGCCTGGATCGCGGTGCGGCGGGCGGTCTCGAGCAGTTCATACGGGACGATGATCTCGAAATCCTTCTCGCGGTCGTGGCGGGTTTCGATGAGGCGTCGCAGCCGCGCAGCGTCGGAGAGCACCCGATCGCGCGTGAGCGACGTGACGTACACCTCCTGAATCTGCACCTCCGCCGCGGAGCGCGCGCCGCTCTCGCGGCGGATGACGATGTCGCCGAAGACGCTGCGGGCCGCGGTGATGGGGATGTGAACGTCGTGATTCAGGTCGCGCCCGATGAGCGCGCCGCCCGCGCCGCCGGAAAGGCCCACCGGCGCCAGCACGCCCACCACGCGGACCACCTTGTCATCGATGCGGAGCGTGCTGTTGAGCGCATCATCGAACGGGAAGATCGTGCGCGCCACTTCGTGGCCGATGACGGCGACGAGCGACTGCTCATCGAGATCTTCCTGCGTGATGTAGCGGCCGCGGGCGACGCGGAGTTTCGCCACGTCGAGCAGGAGGGGCGTGACGCCGAAGGCCTGGCTCGTCATGCGCAGGTCTTCGCGCAGCACCTGGCTGCCGACGCTCTTCAGCGGCACGATCGCCTCGACCTCCTCGAAGTTCGCCTCGATGACCTTGAGGTCCTCGAACGTGAGGCCGTATTTGCTGATCCACGATCGCTGCTGGCCGCCCGCGGCCTGCTGGCTCTCGGGCGGCTTGAGGGAGCGGACGATGATGTTCTTGGCGCCGAGCCGCTCGAGGTTGGCCAGGGCCTCGCGCTTGGTCCCCTCGCCGATCGAGACCATGGTGATCACCGCCGCGACGCCCAGGATGATGCCGAGCGCGGTCAGGAACGATCGCAGCATGTGCAGGCGAAGGTTCTTCAGTCCGAGCCGGATTGTCTCGATGAGGAACGTCATCGGGGGCTCTGGGGTGAGGCGGCGGACGCCGCAGTGCCGTGAAAGGGAGGGGCGACGCCTACCATGGCGTCCGGATTCCGTTCGTGGTCAAGCAATCCTACCGGAGAGGCGGCGGCGTGGTGGCGAAAGTGCGTGTTGAACGCGAGACGGAGATCGACCGAGGCTGGTCGTTCGATATCGCCGTGGCGGAGGCGCCGGCCGCGCCAGGTGAGAACGGCGCTGCGGAGTCCCGTCATACGCTCGTCCTGAACTGGGCCGATTACGACCTGTGGTCGCACGGCGCCTCGCGCCCGGAGCGTGTGGCGGAGGCCGTCGCCCTGTTCTACATGGATCGCGCGGGAGAGGCTCTGCCGGCGCGTCC
Organism: uncultured Phycisphaeraceae bacterium; assembly: GCA_964529265.1. GTDB lineage: Bacteria > Planctomycetota > Phycisphaerae > Phycisphaerales > UBA1924 > CAZGVW01. Next base: position 30,431 of record CAZGVW010000200.1, on the reverse strand, counting down.
GCTGGACGCGGCGACGGTGCGGCGGCGCTTCCCCGAGATCGATCGAGAACTCCCGGCGATGTTGTGACCGCAGGCGCCGGTGTGGCGCGAGATTCAGGAGCCGGCGGCGCCGACCTGCGTCTGCTCAGGAGTCGCTTCGCTTCCGGGGGCGGGGGCGGGGCCGGGGCCGGGGGTGGAGCCGGGCGCGGGGTCGGATTCCTCATCCTCGCTCGCGCCGCCACGGGCGTACTTGAAGCCGTGCCGGGTCATCATCTGTTCGAGCGTGAATGGAAGGTCCGCGACGGGATTCTGCAGGCGCTGTCCGCTGGCGATGCGCTGGCTCAGCGAATCCCGCGTCAGATAGTGCTCCAGCGAGATGGGGCGCACGAGCGTGATTCGCACGAGCCCCAGGGACAGTCCACGGGGCAGAGGGAGCGCCAGCGTTCGCTGCTCGGCGGGGAGGTCGGTCGTGAGCACGGTGGGGTCGAGACCCTCCGCCTTCTCGAGGATTGCGTCGCGGGCGGATTCGACGTTGAGCGCGCCGTCCACCGGGGCGCCCTCGGCGCCCTGCATGCCGGTTCGGCGCACGTTCACGTGCTGTGCCACCTGGGCGCCGTGATCCGCCGCGGCGCGGTAGAAATCGGCGACCGCCTCCTGCCGGAACTGCTCGGCGTTCGCGCTCAGGTGATTGAACGCCCACAGGCGTCTCAGGTCTTCCACGATCTCGCTGCGCACCTGATCAACGCTCTGCGGCGGCGCCTGCGGCCTCGCATTGGTGACACGGAAGAAGAAGATGTCTCCCCCTGCCGATCGTGTCGTCGTGGGCGCGGTGAGGCCCTTCTGAAGCCCGAGGGGCGAGGCCGGGTTGACCTCGCGCACCGAGAACGCAAAGGCGAGGAAAGGAACCGGGTTGGGTCCGATCGCCGCCTGGCTGTTCAGGATCTCGTCGTTGGAGAGCACGATCGACGCCGCATCCGGGGTGAAGAGCGACGTGGGTTGCCTTACGTTGGCGAATGCGCCTTCCGTGCCGAGCATCTGCGCCAGGCGGGCGTTGATATCGTCCGCGATGGCCTGGTAGGACGGCCCGGCCCAGCCATCCGGCAGGACCTTGAAACGGCCGTCTTCCTTGAGCCCCTGCCGCTCGCGCGTCATCTCGCGCAGCGCGATCTCCTGCGCCGCGGTCATCGCCTCGTTCGCCTTCTGCGTGCGCAACTCCTTCTCAACGCGAGCGCGCTCCTCGGCGAACTCCTTCGGGAACCGCGGCCGGTTCGAGCGCCAGAACACGCTTGCATCCACGGGGTCGATCACCACCGCATCCTCGATGGCGCTGCGATCGATCTGGATGCGCTCGATCGCGACCGCGGGCTCGATCATGTAGCCGAAACCGTGCTCGCCGCGGCCGGGCAGATCGTTCTTGTATTTCTCGAAGTGCGCGAGGATCTCCTCCTCGGCCGGCTCCGGCGCATCCGGGATCCAGCGATCGGGCTTCACGATCGCATGCTCGATCTCCACCTCGTCGAAGTAATCGCGGAGGATGCGCATGGATTCGAGGTCGGAGAGCTGGCTCGATGCGAGATAGGCGTTGTACATGCGGATGACGCCGTGCGCCTTCGCCAGCGTTTGATCCACGAAGTCCTCGGTCTGCGAGGGGCCGATCATGCCTGCGCGGCGGCGCTCCAGCAGTTCGAGCGTGGCGGCCACCTGCTGCGCGAACTGCTCGCCGGTGATGTTCGGGTTGAACATCGTGTTCATCTGATACTGCACGAGACCTTCCGCGAGCGTGCGGAGGAACACGCGCCCATCCTGCGGGCCGCCCACGAACCCGCCGCGCTCCGCCTCGCGCGAGAGCAGCAGCCAGTGCTCGCGCCCGCTCGTCTGGAGCAGGGGCAGCGCATTCACGCCGTCCAGCACGTCCAGTTCGCGGCCCGCCTCCTGGAGGTCGGCCTCCGTGATCTCTTCGCCGCTCGCCAGCGTGGCGATGACGAAGGTCGAGGCGCTCTGCCCCAGGTTCTGCATCGCCTGCGGCACGAGGAAGACGACCATGAGCAGCACGCCGCCCACGGCGAGGATGATCTTGTTGTATCTGCGCAGGAACTTGAGCATGTCGGCTCCATCGGTTCGAGTTCACGCCGCGAAGCGAAGGCGCCCGGGCGCGACGGCGATCTTCGCTCCGGAGCGCCGCCGCCCGGCCGCGCCTCAGCGACTCAGCGATAGAACTCGATGATCAGATTCGTGTTGACGTCGAACGGCGTCTGGTCGGAGGTCGGCATCGCCACCGTCCGCACCGCGAGTTCCGCCGGGTTCACGTCGATCCACTCCGGCGTGATGTGCCCCGCCAGCGACTCCATGTTGTCGCGGGCCAGCGCATGAATCCGCGGCTTCAGCGTCACCACGTCGCCCACGCTCACCGAGAAACTCGGTCGATCGACCTTCCGGCCGTTCACCAGCACGTGCCCGTGCGTGACCATCTGCCGTGCGGCCCAGATCGTGCGCACGAACCCCGCCCGGCGCAGAACATTGTCGAGCCGGCGCTCCAGCAGTTCGATCAGCACCTCGCCCGTGTTGCCGGGGCGGCGCTGCGCCTCGGCCATGTAGCGCCGGAACTGCCGCTCCAGCACGCTGTAATGGAAACGGAGCTTTTGCTTCTCGTTCAGGCGCACGCCATAGTCGCGCAGCCGCCGGCCGCGATAGCCGTGCATGCCCGCGGGCGTCAACTGACGCTTGGCGGTGTGCTTCGGAATGTCTGCGATCGGCGCGCCGACTCGGCGCGACAACTTCACCTTCGGTCCGGTGTATCTGGCCATGGGTCAGTTTCTCCGTCATCCGCGGCCGATAAGGCCGGGAGTGTCCACCTGAGGCGGACGATCAGGCGCCGGGTTCCCGCGGCTGCGGCCCGAGCCCCAGTTCTGGTTCTGGACGATCCGGTCTCGAAACGGGCGTAGCATTGAAGCAACAGCCCCCTGTCCCGTCAAACGGCCTTTTCCACCCTGCCCGCCCGGATCGTTTCCCCATTGCCCGTCGCCCCCGCGCCCGGTAGGGTCGGCCCCCGACTCAGTCGCCTCCCCTCGCACCGCCCCAGCACCCCGATGAAGGTGAGCCTCCCGATTCTCACCCCGCTGCGCCCTCCGACCCGGCCCGGGTCGCCGGCCGATGGTGCGCAACCCGCTCAATTCGACGAAAAGAAGGAAAAGTGCGGCGTTTTCGGTGTCTGGGGCGCTCCAAACCCCGCCCGGCTCACCTATTTCGGGCTCTACGCCCAGCAGCACCGGGGGCAGGAATCCGCCGGAATGGCGGTTTCCGACGGCGCCGCCCTCCGCGCCCACACCGGCATGGGACTCGTGGCCGAGGTCTTCACCGACCGGGTCGTCCGCGAGCTGGATTCGTGGCGCCACCCTTACACCGATCGCCCGAAGGCCACCGGCGAGAACGGGCACGCCTTCCCGCCCGACCCGGCGGGGCCGGTGATGGGGGCGATCGGGCACAACCGCTATTCGACCACCGGGGCGAGCCTTTCCTGCAACGCGCAGCCGATTCTGGAGTCGTACATCGGGGGGCAGGTGGCGGTGGCGCACAACGGGAATCTGATCAACGCGGCGCTGATTCGCGACCAATTTGAGCAGTTGGGGCACCTTTTTCACACTTCGAGCGATACGGAGGTGATCGTCCACCTGCTCGCGGCCCCCGAGCAGCAGAAGCAGGCGGACCCCCTCGCCGCGACGCTGCGGCGGCTTCAGGGCGCGTTCAGCCTGGTTTTTCTCTTTCCGGATCGGGTTGAGGCCGCCCGCGACCCCTGGGGCTGGCGCCCGCTGGTTCTGGGCGAACTGCCGGATGGCGCGCCGGTCGTGGCGAGCGAAACCGTGGCTCTGGACGCGATCGGCGCCCGGGCGATGCGGGAGGTGGCGCCGGGGGAGATCGTGACGCTGTCGGCGCAGGGGGTTTCGTCGCGGCGGTTCGCGGATGCCGCGGAAAGGCTCGCGCACTGCGTTTTCGAGCACGTGTATTTCGCGCATCCTTCCAGCCGCGTGTTCGGGCAGACGGTTCAGATTGTGCGGGAGCGGCTGGGTGAGGAACTGGCTCGGGAGGCGCCGGTGGACGCCGACTGGGTGATGCCGATGCCCGATTCAGGGCGGTCGGCGGCGAACGGCTACGCCCGGGAGAGCGGGATTCCCTACCGGGAGGGGATCGTGCCGAACCGGTACGTGGGGCGCACGTTCATTAAACCGACCCAATCGGAGCGCACGAGCGCCGTTCGGTTGAAACTGAACGTGGTTGAGGAGGTTGTGCGCGGCAAGCGGGTGATCGTGGTGGACGATTCGATCGTCCGCGGCACGACGACGAAGGCGAAAATGGACCAATTGCGCTCCGCGGGCGCAAAAGAGATCCATTTGCGGATTTCCTGCCCGCCGATCCGGCATCCGTGCTATTTCGGCGTGGATTTTGCGCGTCCGAGCGAGTTAATCGCGCACGAACGCACGGTGGACGATATCCGCGGCTACCTGGGCGTGGACAGCCTGCATTACCTCTCGCAGGAGGGGCTGCTGAAGTGCGCCCAGACGGCGGAGATCCCGGCGGCGAACTACTGCACGGCGTGCTACGACGGGGACTACAGGCTGGATATCGAGCATCCGGTGTCGAAAGACGTGCTGGAGCGTCGTCAGATGCGGATGTTTGAGTGAAGTTCGTGCCCGGGCGGCGCCGGCCGGCGCGAAATCGGAAGCCGCGGGACGAAAGATCGCTGGACAAATGCGTCCGGCCGCGAGGACAGGTCGGCGGCGCGATGAAGCGCATGCGACGCGACTAACCTACTCCCCCCGCCGCGGCACGACCTCGCCCGCGGCGAGGGCGTCTTTGCCCCAGGGGATCTCGAAGCGCTGGCGGGTGGTGCAGTAGGTCAGGCCGGCCATGCGTCCGACGGCGGCGAGGCGCTCCGGGTCCACGTGGAAGCGGTCGTCCACCAATCCTTCCGCGGCGTGGATCCAGACGACGCGGCCGATGACGACGTTGCCGCTTCCAGGCGCGGAGGGGTTGGCGGGGTTCAGGCGGACGAGTTGGGTTTTCTCGCACTCGAAGGAGATGGGTGATTCGAGCACGCGGGGCGGCTTGACGCGGGCGCTGGGCGCGGGGGTGAGGCCGGAGAGGGCGAACTCGCTCTGGCCGTAGGGCGCATCCTCGGCGCAGACGGCCATCTGGCGCGCGATGGACTCCGAGACGATGTTGACGACGAACTGGCCGGTGGCCTCGATGTTGCGGAGCGTGTCCTTATCGCCGCGGCCGTCGTTGGCGGCGGAGGGGCAGAAGAGGAGGGACATGGGGTCGCTGCCGACGCCGTTGAAGAAGGAGAAGGGCGCGAGGTTGGCGGCGCCTTCGGGGGAAATGGTGGAGACGAAGCCGATCGGCCGCGGGACGATGGCGCCGATGAGGAGTTTGTAGCGGTCGCGCGGGGCGAGGGAGGCGGGGTCGAGCTGCATGGGGGGAGGGTAGGGCACAGTCGCGCGCAATGTTGTTGAGCGACCGGGCGCACAACAGGGCGGCTCGGAGAACCGCCCCCACCAGGAGCGTGCGCAAACAACGGCGCCGCCGGGTGAGTCCGGCGGCGCCGCGAATCGATCGCTCGTGATTGATCAGTCTCGCGGGGGAATCGAGCGCCCGCGAGGGTCTGTGTTGAACTCAACTCAGCGGCGGCGGCGGGTCATGGCGAACACGCCGAGGCCGAGCGCCAGGCCTGCGCCGGGCGTGGGGATGGGCTGGAACGCATTGGCCAGGACGAAATCCGTGACCGTGCGGCCGAGGTTGTAGGCGTCGACACAGTCCCATTCGTAGTGGACGCCGAGGAACACGCGGCTGATGGCGTCCTCGAAACCGGCCTCGGAGAACGAGTTCCACGTGCGGGTCAGGTCATCCGGGTACTGGATGTCATCGAGGAACGGGTTGACGATGAACTCGTCGGTGGTGCCGGAGAAGGTGATGTTGTCGGTGCCGAAGAACGTTGCGAGCGCCGCGGCCCACGAACCACCCATGCCGGAGTGGCCGGACGTGTAGGCGGGGAAGGGCGGCTGGAAATCGTTGAGGGGGAGCCAGCCGGCGTCGGGCGTGGTGCTCGCGTTGCCGTCGTCCTGCGTCTCGCGGATGGCGTCGGTGGGGCGCCACAGGTCGATATCGGTGGCGTACTTGGAATCCCACACGGCGAAGACGGTGTCGGCCTGCGACACGCCGACCATCGCGAAGAGGCGGGCGCGCTCCGAGAGATCGGTCACGCCCTGCTGCTGGGCGACTTCATCCGTGAGGGAGATCATGTGGGCCGGCGGCTTGTAGGTGCCGTCGCGATCGTTGGCCCAGAACCACGCCAGTTCTTCCTGATCGGCGGTGCGCGTCGCGCCGACGCGGGCGCCCTTCAACTCCACGTCGTTCACCTGAGCGGCATACTCCGGGCTGGCGAGAAGATCCGACATGCTGGCGAAGCTGAAGGGGCTGCCGGGGTAGTTCAGTTCCGAACGGAAGGCACTGGGGCTGCTCATAACCCACGTCGAGCCCTGGTACCAGTTGTTGCCGTGGCCGACGCCCGGGATAGCGGGCGTATCGACCGTGGGGCGCCAGTCGCCGGCGTTCGTGCCGGGGACGTAGGGATCGGTGTTGCCGGTGTTGTCTGTGGCCAGGTGGCTGGTGATGAGGTTCATCGCAACGGAGTTGCCGAGGTTGATGCCGTTGGTCTTGGCGGCGCCGTTGGGAATCCCGGCGAGGTCGGCGGCGAGCTGCGCGTCATATGCGGCCTGAAGGCCCGGATTGGAAGCGCCGTAGAGCGCCGAGAAGACGCCGTGCGCGGCCTGGGCGGCGGCGGCTTCGCGGCTGGAGCCGGTGATCGCCGCGCCGAAGTACTTGACCGGCTGATACCCGATGCCTCCGGAGTTTGCGAGGTCGATCGCGTTGATCGAGTCGTACATCACGGAGGTGTACGAGGCGACAGCGCGCGACATGCCGGTCGGTCCGCCGCCGGTGGTGCGGATCGACTGATACAGCATCTGATTCCAGTTGGTGATGACGTCGGCGTGCGCGACGCCACCGGCCGCGGCGGCGACGACGGCCGCGCACAGCATACTGCGATTCTTCGCCATAAAAGACCCCTTTCGCCTGCTCTTCGTTTCTCTCTCGACGAATGCGTCGGACCCCAACCGGCGCATACAGCGACGAAACCGAGCGATGTTGAAACACCCACGAGTCAACCACGGAGCGGTGCGCACATACGCACCGCTCGACAAATCAATCTGGCGTCCGATGCCACCGCTTCCGCGCTCTCTCTTTTGCGGGCGGCCTTGACGTGTTTCTTCACCGTGAACGCACTGACGAGCGGCCGTTTGCGGCGGCGCGCCCAAAGAACCCTGCACAAATCCACCCACGAGACTCCAACTTCCCGAGTCAGGGCGAATCTACCAGAACGCCGCGGGCAGTCAATACTTTTTCGGGGGGCCAGGAGTTCTTTGCGCGTCACGGGCGGAGGCCCCGGTCGCGTCCGGCGCATCCCCGATATGCGGCCAACGGATAAACGTGTCTGGTTGGCGGGAATGGCTGAGGGGTGTGACCGCCCCCCGGAGCGTTCCCTCCCCCGGCGGATTCCGCTTCGACGCCCGCGCCGCCGAGGGCTTACCCTGCGGGCATGGGATCGCTTCCCGTTTCGTTTGAGGACTTGAGGTCAGCCGCGGAGCGGCTGGAGGGGGTGGCCCACCGGTCGCCGGTCCTGGAATCCCGGACGGCGGACCGGAGGGTTGGGGGGCGGGTGTTCTTCAAGGGCGAGAACCTGCAGCGGGTGGGGGCGTTCAAGTTCCGGGGGGCGTACAACGCGCTTTCGCGGCTGAATGACGAGCAGCGGCGGCGGGGGGTGCTGACGTTTTCATCGGGGAATCATGCGCAGGCGATTGCGCTGGCGGGGTCGCTGCTGGGCGTGCCGACGACGATCGTGATGCCGGAGGATGCGCCGGCGATCAAACTCGCGGCGACGAGGGCGTATGGCGGGGAGGTGGTGCTCTACAAGCGCGACGAGGCGAAGCGCGAGGAACTCGGGGCGCGGCTGGCGGAGGAGCGCGGGCTGACGATCGTGCCGCCGTATGACCATGCGCACATCATCGCGGGGCAGGGGACGGCGGCGAAGGAGTTGTTTGAGGACGTGGGCGAACTGGACCTGCTGGTGGTCCCGTGCGGGGGCGGGGGGCTGCTTTCGGGGTCGTCGATCGCGGCGAAGGCGCTGAGCCCGCGCTGCCGCGTGATCGGCGTGGAGCCCGCGGCGGGGGATGACGGGGTGCGATCGTTCCGCACGAAGACGATGCAGACGGTGGAGGATCCGGACACGATCGCGGACGGGGCGCGGACGCCGTCGCTGGGGCGGCTGACGCTGCAGGTCATCCTGGCGAACGTGAGCGACATGACGAGCGTGCCGGATGAGGCGCTGGCGCCCACGATGCGGTTCTTCTTCGAGCGGATGAAACTGGTGGTGGAGCCGACGGGGTGCCTCGCGGCGGCAGCGCTCTTTGAGGGCGTGGTGAAGGCGGCGGCGGGGGCGCGGGTGGGGGTGATCATCAGCGGCGGCAATGTGGACCCGGAGCGATTCGCGGAGTTGATCAGGCAATGTCCCGCTGGTTCGACGCATTCCTGAGGGCGGCTGTGGCGCGCGTGCACCCGGCGGTGCGCGAGTGGCTGGGCGATGCGCGCATCGAGCGAAACTGCCGGGAGGAACTGGCGGGGGTGTTCGATGAGATGGCGCGGCCGGCGGAGGGGGGAGCGAGCGCGCCGGCGGTCATCGAACTGGCGGGGCCGTTCGCGGGGCACGCGGCGATTGTGCGGCGGAAGATGCGGCTGAAGAACATGACGGACTCGGTCGGGCGGCTTTCGGGAATGCGCGAGGCGCTGTTCGCGGCCGTGCTTCACACGACGTTCGATATCGACGAACCGGGCGCGCTGGCGGCGCTGCTGCGGATGACGCCGGAGCGGGTTGCGGGCGCGGAGGATGTGCGCGTTTTCAGGCCGTCGGGGCGCACGATCGATTTCGAGACGCTGGCTTCAGCGGCGGACGTGATGCCGAGCCGCATCGAGCATGGGCGTCGGCTGCTCGCGGCGCCGGTGGAGGAGATCGCGGCGCTGCCCGATCCGCCGAACATGGAGCGCGTGACGGTGAAGCCGGTGCGGGACATGTCGTTCTACGAGGAATATGAGCACCGGTACCGCTCGCTGCCGGAGGAGCGGCCGGAGATTGCGCCGCACATTCCGATCGAATCGCGCAACGCGGTGGCGCGCTACCTGTTCCAGGGGCTGCTGTTCCACATCGTGGTGGATGGCGTGCGCGCGGGGGTGATGGCGGCGGACCGGGCGCTGCTGGCGGGGATGCACGGCTATCGCGTGCAGGAGAAGTTCATCTATCCGGAGTTCCGCGGGAAGGGGCTGGCCGCGGCGGCGCAGCGGCGGTTCATCCAGGCGCTGGATGCGTCGGACGATGCGATCCTGTTCGGCTACATCCACCCGCGGAACGTGTGGTCGCTGAAAGCCGCGGCGCACGATGGGCGCGTGGACGTGGGCGGGCAGCATTTCATTGGGGCAGCAGGCAACAGGCCATAGGGAATAGGACGGACGGGTAATGCCCATTGCCTACTGATTCGGCTGCGGGCGCTCCGCGGCGGTGGCGAGGTGGCGCCCGGTGGAGGGCACGCGCTCGCGCGGGATCTGCACGGTGCGGACGGTGGGCGACTGGATGCGGATGTCTTCGGGCCGGCCCGAGAGGCGGATCGTGACCGAGGGCTCGGTGATGAGTTCGAACCAGTGCTGGTGTGATTCGACGAAGCTCGGCCCGCGCGTATCGACCTGAAGCCGCACGATCGGATCAACCGCGTTGTCGTATTCGCGGAGCGTGAACTCGGCGGACTTGCCGGGGTCGATGCGCTCGGTGCGGCCGTCCATGTCCTTCCACGATTCGTCGTAGGCGAGCCCGCGGCGGGCGGTCCAGACGGTGACCTGGAGCGGCACCGTGGAGGAGTTCTGCACCTTGACATAGGGGCGGGAAAGAGCGCCGAACACGGGCACGCCGCTCGAGCAGCCGGGCAGGGCAACCGCGGCGGGCAACAGGGCGAGGACAGCGAAGGCGGCTGCGGCCGCGAGGCGGGCGCGGTTTCGGCGCGGGGGAGCGGCTGGGGTCATGGGGGTCATGACCCCTACTTCGGCCGGTCGATCTCGATTTCTTCGATTGTGGTCCGGCGCAGGGTCACGCGGCCATCCGGCCCTTCCAGGGGCTTCTCCTCGACCTCGCGGCGGAGGACTCGCTTTTCGCGGGAGGGGCTGGTCCGGGGGTTGGTCCGGACGCCCCGCCAGATGTGCCCGACGAACTCGCCGAGGTTGCGCATGAGGGATTTGCGTTCGGGCGAGGGCATTGGGGCTGCGGGCGGGAAGGAAGACTGCTCAGTGCGCGGGGCGTTCGTCGCGGACCTGGTCGATGAGGTCCACAACGGCGCCGGGCGAGACGTTCTCGTGCAGGGTTTCGTCGATGAGGATGGCGGGCGCGCCGCCGCAGGCGCCGAGGCACTCCAGTTCGATGAGCGTGAACTTGCCGTCGGGCGTGGTGTCGCCGACTTCGACGCCGAGGCGATCGGCGCAGGCCTCGGTGACATCCGCGTGGCCGCACACTTCGCAGGCGATCGAGCGGCAGACGGCGATGGTGTGCCGGCCCTTGGGCTTCAGCCAGAACTCTTCGTAGAAGGAGGCGGTGTCGAGCACATCGGCGGGCTTGAGGCCGAGGAACGCGGCGACCTCCTCGATGGCCTGCATCGGGATCCAGCCGTAGGCGTGCTGCACTTCGTGCAGAGTGGGGAGCAGCGCGCCCATCTTCGTCTCGTAGCGGGGCAGGACGCCGTGCGAGAGGCGGTCCTGCATCTCCTGCGTGAGATAGGGCTTCGGACGGCGCTCGATCTGCATCGTGGCGGACGGCTTGACGACCCAGGCCATGCTGATGCTCCCGAAAGGGAAGAACCCGGAGGAAGACAGAGGAAGACGGAGGGTGGAAGAGGGGGAGAGTCTAGTCCGGGAGGTTGATGCGGGGGATTTCGCCGGGGCTGAAGGGGCGGTTGTCGATCGCCATGTGCTCAAAGACGGGTGTGCGGGGGCCGAGGCGCTGCACGCTGCCGCGGGCGCCGAGATCGGCCTCGCTGGTGCGGAGGGCTTCGGGGGGAGGCGCGGGGTCGGGCGAGCCCCAGTAGACGACTTCGATGGGCGCGCCATCGGGCGCGGCGAGAACGACGAAATCGCCGGAGTTGCTGAGCGCCCGATTGCGCGAGGTGATCTTCGCATCGAAGACCAGGGCGCCGTTGAAGTTGGGGTTCGGCGCCGCGGCCTTTTCCGAATCGCCTGACGGCCCGGGGATCTTGGCCCCGAAGCCGTTGAACACCACGGCGATCGCGCCCGGGGCGAGTTGGACATCAGGGAACGTGAATCGGAACGCGCGGTTCTCTTCGGGATTGCGGTCGGCCAGCGTGTAGCCCTTCAGGTTCACGGGCTCATCGTGCGGGTTCTGGATCTCGACGAACTCATCGCCCGCGGCGTCGCGGGCGCCATCCTTGTTCGCATCGGCTTCGGGGCCGGCGCCGCCGGGCACGCGGAAGAGCACCTCCGTGATGATGGGGTGCGGCGCGGGGATGGCGTGCATTGTGGCGTAGGGATCGGCCGCGGCGTCGTCGTCCGGCGCGCGCTGGCCGGCCGGCTGGGCGGCGAGGAGGCTCAGGAAGGCACAGATCGCGGCGGCGGTCTCCATGCTGGAAGTCTAGCGGGTGGATTCCGCCACCTGCCGAAGGCGCGGCCCCGCGAAATCAGCGATCGAGTTCAGCCGCGACGACGTTGATGGACCCGAGGATCGCCACGATATCGGGCAGCATGTGGCCCTCGGTGAGCTTGGCCATCACCTGGTAGTTGATGAAGGAGGGCGGGCGGGTCTTGACGCGCCAGGCGCGGGGGCTGCCGTCGCCGACGATGAAGTAGCCCAGTTCGCCGTTGGCGGTCTCGTTGGCGCCGTAGGCCTCGGCCACGGGCGCCTCCCAGCCGCGGTTGGACATGATGATCTCGAAGTGCTGGATGAGGCCTTCGATGGAGCCGTAGACCTCGTCCTTGGGCGGCTTCACGGACTTGGCGTCGGAATAGACGTTGATCGGGCCGCCGGGGATGTTGTCGATCAGCTGATTGATGATCTTGATGGATTCGCGCATTTCGGCGATGCGCACCTGGAAGCGGGCGTAGACGTCGCCCGCTTCGGCGAGGGGCACGCTGAACTTCACGGCGGGGGCGCCCTGGCCGTCCCAGTTATCCCTGTAGCAGAGGTAGGGCTCATCCTTGCGCAGATCGCGCCGCACGCCGGAGGCGCGGGCGACGGGGCCGGAGAGCGACCATGCAATGGCTTCGTCGCGGCTGATCGAGCCGATGCCGACGGTGCGATCGAGGAAGATGCGGTTGCGGAGGACGAGTTTCTCGAGGTCCTCGATGGCCTGCGGCAGGTCGCGGTTCACGAAGTCCTTGACGAGCCACTTGAACTTCTCTTCGTCGGGCAGGTCCTGCATGGCGCCGCCGACGCGCGTCCAATCCGGGTGGAAGCGCTGGCCGGAGATGAAATCGCACAGGTCGTAGATCTTCTCGCGCGGGTTGAAGGCGTAGAGGAAGCCGGTGAAGGCGCCGAGATCGAGCGCCGCCGCGCCGACGCACAGCAGGTGGTCCTGGATGCGGGCGATTTCGGCCATGATCGTGCGGATGACCTTGCACCGCGGCGTGATCTCGATGCCGAAGAGCGTCTCGACCGCGTGGTGCCAGCAGATATCGTTGGCGATCGGCGAGAGGTAGTTCATCCGGGAGACGATGGTGACGTACTGGTTGTAATCGAGGTGCTCGCCCAGTTTCTCGAAGCCGGAGTGCAGGTAGCCGATGTGGGGCGTGCAGCGGGCGATGCGCTCGCCATCGAGTTCGAGCACGAGACGGAGCGTGGTGTGGGTGGCGGGGTGTTGGGGCCCGAAGTTGAGCACCCATCGATCGCCCGACGCCAGCCGCGGCTGGACGTAGGACGTGGATTCGATGTCAACGTCGTAGCCTTCGTCGGGTCGGAGGGTGTAGGGCATGGGGGCTCGGTCCTCGACTTGCTGGAATCGCCGGACGGGCGCCTTGGCGCGGCCCGGGCGGAGAGTATACGAGGCGCAGGCGGCGGCCGGGCTACACTTCCGGCATGGACCTGGCCCAGCGGTTCAGACAAGCGGAGGCCATCGATTTCTGCCGGCGCTGGAAGGTGGCCGAACTCGCCCTCTTCGGCTCCATTGCCCGGGGCGAAGCCCGCGCAGGGAGCGATGTCGACCTGCTCGTGACCTTCCTTCCCGGCGCGGAATGGACGCTTCTCGATCACATGGCGATGCAGCGGGAGCTGGAGACCATGCTCGGTCATCCTGTGGATCTCGTGAGCCGAAGCGCGGTGGATCGCAGCCCCAACCCGTATCGCAGGACCGCGATCCTCAACTCCGCCAGGACGGTTTATGCAGCGTGACCTTGCCGCGGTCGCTGACATCGCCGCGGCGGCGCTGCTGATCATGGAGTTCACGCGGGGACTCGATGGGGAGCGGTTCTTCGCCGACAGGAAGACGCAATCCGCCGTCATCGCCGGCATGCGCGATAAACTGATTCATGAATACGACGACGTCGACCTGGAAGAGGTGTGGCGAACCGTGGAGCGGGATATTCCATCCCTGTTGAACGCCGTAAAGCCCTTGCTCCCGGATCGTTGATCGTTGCAGGCGCGACGTGGAGACAAGTCCCATGAAGAAGATCCTCATCGTCATCATCATCCTCGTGGTCATTCTCGCGGCTGCGGTGTTCGGGGCGTTTCTGTTCGTCGATTCGATCGCCCGCACGGCGATCGAGCGCGGCGGCACGTACGCCCTCGGAGTGCCGACCACGCTGCGCACCGCCGATGTCGGCGTGCTTTCGGGCACGTTCGAGATGCAGGGCCTGAAGGTCGCCAATCCGCAGGGGTTCCCGAGCGATCACTTCCTCTCGCTCGGCGATGCGGGCGTGGCCGTCTCGCTCGGCACGCTCCAGAAGGACACTGTGCAACTGCCCGAACTGCGCTTCGAGGACATGGATGTGCGCCTCGAGAAGAAGGACGGCGCGACGAACTACAAGGTGATCCTCGACAACCTGAAGAAACTCTCCGGGGACGGCAAGGGAGATAAGCCGGCGGACAAGCCGAAGGAGGGCGGCAAGAAGTTCGTGATCCAGGAGTTCGTGCTGCGCAACGTCACCGTGCACTACGACGCGATCGGCGGCGGGATCGCGAAGGTCGAAATCCCGATCGACGAAATCCGCCTTCACAACGTGGGCCAGACGGGCTCCGGCGTGGCGGGCAGCGGCGTCTCCATGGGCGAACTGGCAGGCCTGGTGGTGAAGGCCGTTCTTGCCGCGGCTGTCAAGAACGGCGGCGGCCTGCTGCCGAAGGACGTCTTGGGCGACCTTGAAGGGCAACTCGCAGCGCTCGGCGACCTCGGCGGCTCGCTCAGCGAGATGGGCATGAACGTGGTGGGCGAGGCCGGCAAGGTCGCGGAGGACATCGGCAAAGAGGCTGAGAAAGCCGCGGAGGAAGGGAAGAAGGCGGTGGAGGATCTCGGCAAGGGGTTGAAGGATCTGCTGCCGGGCGGGGTGTGAGGCGCGGACGCGTTCAGGCCGATGCCTGTCGAGGCGCACCGCACTCAGGGCACACGCTGTTGTCATTCGGTTCCAACCCGCGGAGGTCGTAGCCGCACGCGAGGCAGCCTCCACGGCGGATCACGGCCCGGCGCACCGCCCTCGTCCAGGCCGCCAACGATGCCGCGATCGACGCATGCCAGACGGAATATGAGGCCGCGGCCACAACCCACTCGGGCGTTGCCCCGTTGAGTGGCGACTCAGTGAGGAGCCAGAAGGCGCCAAGCGTCGCCGCCGCGGCCAATGCTCCGACGAGTATGAACCACCATGCCCGGGTTACGACCGCAAGAAGGGCCCCGCTCAAGGCGCTCACGACAAAGAGCGACAAGAGGAGGGCTTCGGGAAGGCGGCCGAGCCACCCCGCTGGCGGCAGGAGTCGATCGACCGCTCCCTGACAACCAGCAAAGATAACCAAGGCCCAGAGTGGAAACACTGCGCCGAAGGCCACGACAAGCAAGACTGGCCATCGTCGCGCCCTCCTCGCGAAACATAGACACGCGAGGGTGTAGGCACTGAACAGGAGACCGGGAAGCCATCCCATCAGCCACCACTCAGCGTTGAATCCCACTTCCAGTCCAAGCGGCAGATCGATGGTCAAGATGTGACCTCCCCTGCGCTTCTTGCGCGCCGCGCCCGCTTCCACTTCCTCCGCTCCACCACCCCCCACACGACAACCGCCGGACACATCAACGTCAGCCAGTGCACCGCCCCGCGGTAGAGCCCGCCGTCGGCATCGCTTGCCGCCGGGCCAGCCGCGGCGGCCGCGGCGGTGATCGCCACAGCCGTCATCCATGGCGATCGCAGCCCCGCGTGGATGACCACGGCGCAAAGCAATGAGGCGGTCATCACCGTCGCCCCGTCGGCCCGCACCGCCTCCGATGAGCCCGGCGGCGGGGTATAGCCGCGGTCACTCAAGGCGCCCGTCGCGCCCACGAACCATCCGCAGGCGCGCCGCAGCAACAGCCCCACACCTGGAAACGCCAGCGCGTACAGCACAAGCCCGAGCAAGCCCTTCCACGCCCGCCCGCGCATGATCAGCAGCGCGAGCAGCGCCGCCGCGGCAAAGATCACTCCCGGCGCCAGAATGAGGACCAAGGGGTTCACCACCCCATTGTTGGGAGATGCGGCCTCGCGTGTCCAAGTCAGGCGTTCGTCCCGGGCCCGGCGGCCCGGGCTCTGCGTGTCCCACGCCGCCATCGCCGCGATCGGAGGCGTCACCTACCCTGCCCGCATGAAGAGGCCATTTGTCGCGGTTTCCGCCTCGCGGGCGCTTGGCGCGATCGCCGTCGCGGCTGTCGCCCAGCCTGCCCTGGCCGAGCGCCTGCCCATCACCATCGACGGCGTCTTCGACGACTGGCAGCCCTCCGCCATCGTCTTCACCGATCCTGCCGGCGACGGCGGCGTCGGCCGCGATTTCCTTTCGCTTCGCATCGCCGACGACGATCGCTTTCTCTTCCTCCGCCTCGAAGTCTCCGCGGAGTTCAGCCTCTCCGAGAGCAACAACGTCACGCTCTACATCGACGCCGACAACGACGCAGGCACCGGCCTCGCCGTGAACGGCATCGGCGCGGAACTGGAGTGGCGCTTCGGGGCGCGCTCCGGCTTCATCCACGCCCCCGGCGGCGCGACGCCGATCTCGGCGCCCGCCATCCGCTTCCGCGCGGGGCCGACTGTCACGTCGTCCACCTTCGAAATCGCCATCGGCCGCGATACGACGCCTCTGAACGGCGGGCCGCTCTTCACGTCGCCCGTGATCCGCATCTCGCTGCGCGACATCCTCGGCGGCGATCGATTGCCCAATGTCGGGAGCACCCTCGAGTACACGCTCGATCAGGGCGATCTCCCGCCCGAAGAATTGCTCCCCATCGAGAGAGAGCGCCCGCGCGACCTCCGCCTCGTCTCCTACAACGTGCTCTTCGATTCCATCTTCGAGCCCGGCCTTGAGCCTTCGTTCGGCCGCCAGCTCGCCGCGGCTGCGCCGGACATCATCGCCTTCCAGGAGATCTACGACGGCCCCCACACCGCTCCGGCCACGGCGAACCTCGTGAGCGCCTGGGTGACACCGCCGCCCGGGGGCTTCCACGGCGCCCGACTTGGCGACTGCATCACGATCAGCCGCTTCCCGATCCTCGGCTCGTGGGCGCTCGACAGCAACCTCGCCTCACTCATCGATGCGACGCCCGTACTCGGCTCGCGCCTGCTGCTCATCAACGCGCACCTCCCCTGCTGCACGAACAACGCCGGCCGCGAACTTGAGATCGACCGCATCATGGCCTTCATCCGCGACGCACGCACCCCCGGCGCGGGCGCACTCGACCTCGCGCCGGAGGAGCCCATCCTCATCATGGGCGACATGAATCTCGTCGGCCTCTCGCGCCAGGTGACATCGCTCCTCACCGGCGACATCCTCGATCAATCGACATTCGGCCCCGATTTCGCGCCGGATTGGGACGGCACGCCCTTCACGAGCGTCACCCCGCGCCAGACCGATAAGCGCATGGGCTACACATGGCGCAATGACGGCGGCTCCTTCTGGCCCGGCCACCTCGACTACATCATCTACTCCGACAGCGTGCTCGAATCCGGCTCATCGTTCGTGCTCTACACGCCCGAAATCCCGCCGGCGCGACTCACAGCGCTCGGCCTCCAGCCCGCGGATTCCCTCGCCAGCGATCACCTGCTCTTCTGCGCCGATTTCCGCACACCGCTGCCCCTCGCCGCGGATTTCAATCGCGATGGCGATGTCAACGCCACCGACCTCGCGGATACGCTCGCCTCGTGGGGCGCCTGCGACTGCCCGCAGGACGTGAACGGCGACGGTGTCGTGAACGCGAGCGACCTGGCGCTGCTTCTGGCGTCCTGGGGCCCGCGCCCGCGCTGACTCGCTCGACCCCCCCACTCACCCGCCACGAGCGCGCCCGGCGCTACTCCCGCACGCCCAGATCCGTCTTCGTGAACAGCGCCTCGAACCGCACCCCCGCCGCGGCCATGTTCTCCGCCGCGCCCTCCTGCCGGTCGATCACCGCGATCACCCCCACCACCTCCGCGCCCGCTTCGCGCAGCGATTTCACCGCCTCCAGCGCCTGTCCGCCGGTCGTCGCCACATCCTCCACCAGCGCCACGCGCTCCCCCGCTTCGATCGCGCCCTCCAGCTGCTTCGCCGTGCCGTAGTCCTTCTTCGCGTTCCGCACGAACACCGCGGGCAGCCCTGTCTCCATCGCCGCGGCTGTCACCAGCGGAATCCCGCCCAGTTCCGCCCCCGCCAGCCGGTGCACACCGGGCTCGACGCCCAGTTCCCGCGCCACATCCGCCTCCAGCGCCCGCACGCGCTCCGCCAGCAGGCCCGCGATCGGCGCCAGCAGTTCCGGCCGCGTGGTGAACAGGTACTTATCGAGGTAGTAGTTCGACTTGCGCCCGGAGCGCAGCGT
Source organism: uncultured Phycisphaeraceae bacterium (assembly GCA_964529265.1). Taxonomy (GTDB): domain Bacteria; phylum Planctomycetota; class Phycisphaerae; order Phycisphaerales; family UBA1924; genus CAZGVW01. The sequence goes on along the minus strand of CAZGVW010000200.1, from coordinate 12,294 downwards.
GAACTCCCCGCGCAGCAGCGCCGCATCCGCGATCGCCTTCGCGAGCGCCTGCCGCGTCATCATCATGCCCGCCATGGTTCTGGTCCTCGCGCCGCCGGCTGGTGTGCTGAGCATCAACATGATGGGCGCCAGCATAGCCGCGCCGTGCGGGCCGACGCACGCTTCAATCCTTCTGCTCGGACTGCCTCCCGCGCCGCCCCAGAGCGACGGTCACCGCCGCCATAGCGCCCGCGATCCCCGCAACGGTCGCCACCGAGATCGCATGCTCATCCGCGCCTGCAGGCAGCAGCCCGAACGCGAAAGAGTTCTCGACTCTCTCAAGTTCCCCATGCTCATCCGTCAGCCCCGTGCCCTCGAACAGGCTGGAGAAATCGCCGCCGTCCGCGGCGGTCTGCTCCGCCGCCTGCAATCGCTCGGCGCTTGAATAGCGCGTGAAGACGCGGGCGCCGGTTGCAAGCCAGGCGATGACGGCTGCGACAAACAGTAGGGCACACGTCGCAAGAAGAATCCGTGGAGCGCGCATCGCTATTCCTTTGTCCGAATCGAACGGAATTCGTCATGGCTGCGCAAGTGAGCGACTGACCACGCCTGTCCAAAGCTCAATCGCCAGCCAGTCCGCAAGCCCCACCGACGCCATGATCACCATGCTGGACACCGCAATGCTCATGTGATTCTTCCATGAGGCGTCTCTCCAACGATCCAGTGCTTCGCGCCCGCGCCGCCCACTGCGCAGCGCCTTGGGCAGCATCGCGATGAACACGACGACCGCAAGGGCGGCCAGATGCAGGTACACCCCCAGCGGCGGCACGAGCATATGTGCATCGAGCGACCACCACGGGCGCCTGCCCTCCATGGCGCCGGTCGTCATCGACCTCACGAACCGCTCAAGCGGCCGCGCCGCCGCAACAATCGCTGCGCTCGCAAGCAGCCCCGGTCCGAGCCCCGCCACAAAGACGACCAGCATCTTCCGCCGCGAGAACCGATCAAACGGCTCGATCTTCTCTCCACACTCCGGGCAACGCGCCCCTTCAAGTCCCGCCAGGTCATAGCCGCACTGCAGGCACATCCCGAGTTCGCGTGGGTCAATGAATTGCGCCCGCCGCGGAACCAGCCTCATGACTCGCGTCCCCCGCTCGCCGCCTCCCTTCCCTCATGCCTTAACTGCCCGCACGCCGCCTCAATATCCCTCCCGCGGCTGGCCCGGATGTGCGCATTCACCCCGCGCGAGCGCAACACCTCCTGAAACCCACGCACGTCCCGCGTCTCCGGCCGCCGGAACGGCAGCCCCCGCACCTCGTTGTAGCGGATCAGGTTCACGTTGCTCCGCAGACGCCGCGCCACGCGCGAGAGTTCCTCCGCGTGCTCCGGACGGTCGTTCACACCCCCGAGCAGGATGTACTCCAGCGTGATCTCGCGCCCCGTCTTGCGGAACCACTTGTCGCACGCCGACACCAGTTCATCGATCGTCGTGTAGTTCGACCACGGAATGAGTTCCCGCCGGATCGCATCGTTCGGCGCGTGCAGCGAGAGCGCCAGCGTCACCGGCAGATCCAGCTGCTCCGCCAGCCGCTCGATCGCCTGCGGCAGCCCCACCGTCGAGATCGTGATCTTCCGCGCCGAAATCCCCATCCCCCACGGCGCCGTCAGCGTCTCCACCGCGCGCTTCACGTTCGCGAAGTTCGCCAGCGGCTCCCCCATCCCCATGAACACCACGTTCGTGATGCGATTCCCCGGCAAGCCGCCTCCCGGTGGTCCGCTTCCTGGTGATCCGCTTCCTGGTGGTCCGCTTCCTGGTGGCCCGCTTCCTGGTGGCCCGCTTCCTGGTGGTCCGCTTCCTGGTGGCCCGCTTCCTGGTGGCCCGCTTCCTGGTGGCCCGCTTCCTGGTGGCCCGCTTCCTGGTGGCCCGCTTCCTGGTGGCCCGGCTCTCCGAGCCGGGTCTTCATCCTTCCCGGCTTGCCCCGCTCCCCCCATCATCCTCCCCAGCAGCCACACCTGCTCCACAATCCGCCCGGCCGAGAGATTCCCATCCAATCCCCCCAGCCCCGAAGCGCAGAACCGGCACCCCACCGGACACCCCACCTGCGACGAAATGCACGCCGTCCGCCGCGCTCCGCGGCGGCGCACTTCGCCCGTCTCCTCGTCCTCGAACTCCCCCTCCGCCACCGGAATCATCACGCACTCCGTCTGCCGCGATGCGTCGCCACCCCCCGCCGCTCCACCGCGCCCACTCCCCACGCCCAGCACGCGCAGCGAAGCGCCCTTCCCTTCTGCGCCTTCATCCGCGCCACCCGCACCCCGCGCGACCTCGTCGTCCCAATCCCCCCACTCCACCAGCGCCTTCTTCGTCCCGTCGCTCGCCACGCGATGCGCCACCACCTCGCCCGAGAGAAACACCATCTCGCCCGCCAGAGCCTCCCGCTCCACCTTCCCGAGGTTGCTCATCCGCGCGGGCTCGACCACACCCTTCGCGTACACCCAGTCCAGAATCTGGTCCGCGCGGAACTTCGCCATCCCCCGCTCCACGCACCAGGCGCGAAGCGAATCCGGCGTGAACTCAAAGATGTGGTGAGTCGGATGACGCATGTTGGGAAAGGACGTGGCGTAGACGGCAGCCGGTAGACAGTAGACGGGGTTGTGCGATGAATCGCCTCCTCCCGTCTACCGCCTACCGTCTACCTCACCCTCACGTCAGCCCCACCGTCAGCGGCGCCGCCCCGTACCGGGCCGCCGTCACCACCGGCGCCTGCACGCGGATCCGCCTCGTCCCCGGGTCCACACCGCTCTCGCGCATCAGCCGCTTCAGCGTCGCCGGAATCGCAAACTCCGTGTCCTCGTCCACCACGTCGCGCAGCTCGATCGCCCCGCCGTAGTCGTCGATCAGTTTCCGGCACAGGTCCGCCACCAGGTGCTCCGGCGCCGAAGCCCCCGCCGTCACCAGCACCGTCTCCTCGCCCGTCTGGAACCAGTCGCTTTCCAGTTCGCTCACGTCATCGATGAGATACGCCGCCACGCCCACGTTCTGCGCGATCTCCGTCAGCCGCACCGAGTTGCTCGAGTTCTTCGACCCGATCACCAGCACCAGGTCGCACTCCGGCGCAATCTGCCGCACCGCGCGCTGCCGGTTCGTCGTCGCGTAACAGATGTCGCTGCTCGGCGGCGCCTTGATGTTCGGAAACGCCTCCTTCAGCGCTGTGATGATCACCGCCGCGTCGTCCGTCGAGAGCGTCGTCTGCGTCAGGTACACCAGCTTGTTCGGGTCCTTGATGTTCAGCCGCGGAATGTCCCCCGGGCTCTCCACCACCTGGATCGCCTCCGGCGCCTCGCCCCGCGTCCCCACCACCTCCTGGTGGTTCGAGTGCCCGATCAGCAGAATCTGGTGCCCCTGCCGCGCATACCGGATCGCCTCCATGTGCACTTTCGTCACCAGCGGGCACGTCGCGTCGATCGCCGTCAGGTTCCGCTTCGCCGCGGCTTCCCGCACCGCCGGCGAAACCCCGTGCGCCGAGAACACGATGTACGCCCCCTCCGGCGCCTCCTCGATCGTCTCGACAAACCGCGCCCCGCGATCTGAAAGCCGCTGCACCACGTGCTTGTTGTGCACGATCTCGTGAAAAACGTAGATCGGCTCCCCCGCCAGCAGATCCAGCAACTGATCCACCACGTCGATCGCCATGTGCACGCCCGCGCAGAACCCGCGGGGATTGGCCAGCAGAATGCGCATCCGCGTTGTGCCCTCTCCGCGAACCGCCCCCGCGCCCGTGGGCGCCGTTCAGTCCGCGGCTATTCGATTCAGCCTTGGGTCAGCCTCGGGTCAGCCTCTGGAAAAACCCCGCGTTCGGTGTCCGGAAGGGGAATGACCCCACCCGGACTCGACTCCGGGCCCTTCAAACGCCATCATAGCGGCCCATCACGGAGGGTCGCGGCCAGGAGGGCCCCAACCCGCGTCCAGTGCGCAAACCTTGTCCCGCCGGGAGAGACGCTTCATCCGACCCAAAAGCCCCAGCGTGACCGTCACCGCCATTCCAACAGGCGCCGCCCAGACCATCGGGCTCCTCCACCGCTTCGGCCCCGGCGCGCGAAGCAACGATGCCGCCGCGCCCCCGATGAGCCCCGAGCAAGCCCGCCGCTACCTCCACCGACTCGCCACCACCCACTACGAGAACTTCTCCGTCCTCACCCGCCTCGTCCCGGAAAACCTGCGCGACGACTTCGCCGCGGTCTACGGCTTCTGCCGCTGGGCCGATGACCTCGCCGACGAAACCGGCCACGGCAGCCTCGCCCGCCTCGAATCCCTGGAACTCCTCTCCTGGTGGCGCGAGGAACTTGTTCGCTGCTTCGATTTCGCCCGGCGCGACCCCGGCCGCGCCCAGCCCGAAGCGCCCACCCACCCCGTCTTCATCGCCCTCGCCGACACCATCCGCCGCCGCGAACTCGTCGATGAGCCCTTCCACCACCTCATCGACGCCTTCGAGCAGGATCAGCGCGTCACGCGATACCAGACGTGGGATCAACTCGCCCACTACTGCTCGCGCAGCGCCGATCCCGTCGGCCGCATCGTCCTCGCCCTCGCCGGCCACCACCCCGCCGACCCCGCGAACGCCGAGCGCGTCGCCATGTCCGACGCCACCTGCACCGCGCTCCAACTCACCAACTTCTGGCAGGATGTCCGCCGCGATATCTTCGAGCGCGACCGCATCTACCTCCCCTTCGACGAAACCCGCCTCGACGCCCACATCCTCAAGAACTTCGTCGTGCGCCGCGAAGACCCCGCCGCCCGCATCCAGTACATCCGTTCGGTGCGCCCCCTCGTCGAGCGCACGCGCGAACTCTTCGTGAAGGGCCGGCCGCTGCCGCGCACGCTCGATCGCCGCATCCGCCCCGTCGTCTGGCTCTTCGGCGCCGGCGGTGAGGCTGTGCTCACCTCCATCGAGCGCATCGGCTGCGCCACGCTCTGGATGCGCCCCACGCTCTCCCACACGCACAAGGCCCGCCTCGTCGCCATGGCCGCCATCCTCCGCCTCGCGGCGGGAAGCCCGCGCCCGCAGAAAGCCGGGGCCGCGGCATGACCTCGACCACGCTCGCCCACACCCGCACCGCGCCGCACGCCGTCGAGTCGCCCGACGCCATCGCGCACGCCTACGCCGCCTGCCGCCAGATCACCCGCGAGCGCGCCCGCAACTTCTACTACGGCCTCAAACTCACGCCTGAGCCCAAACGCTCCGCCATCTACTCCATTTACGCCTGGATGCGCTTCGGCGACGACATGGCCGATGGCGAAGGCGATGACGCCGCCCGACTCGCCCGCATGGACCACTTCCGCGCCCAGACCCTCCGCCTCCTCGACGGCGAAGAGTCCGACCTCCACGCCCCCATCTTCCGCGCCTTCGCCCACACCGTCCGCCGTCACGATCTCCCGCGCGAAGACATCGAAGCCATGCTCGATGGCCTCTGCGCCGATTGCGAGCACCGCGGCTACGACACCGATGAGCAACTCGACGACTACTGCGCCCGCGTCGCATCATCCGTCGGCCGCATCTGCATCGCGATCTGGGGCCTCCGCCCGACCGCCCCGCGCCCCGAAGGCATCCGCCTCGCCAACCTGCGCGGCCTCGCCTTTCAGCACACCAATATCCTCCGCGACTTCGCCGAGGATTTCGACGCCGGACGCATCTACCTCCCGCTTCAGGCCTTCCGCCGCGCCGGAATCACGCCCGCCCAACTCCGCGACTGGTCCCCCGCCGATCGCTGCGAGGCCTTCGTCAAGTCCCGCGCCGCCGCGGCCAGGGAGCGCTACAACGAATCCTCGCCCCTCGAATCCATGATCGATCCCGAATGCGCCCCCACGCTCTGGGCCATGACGCGCATCTACTCCGGCATCCTCGAGAAGATCGAGCGCGCCCCGCAACGCGTCTCCGGCGGTCCGCGCATCCGCCTCCAGTCGCTGCACAAGGCGGGCATCGCGTTCCGCGCCGTCATGATGTCGCGGCGGGACGAATGGTGACACCGCCCGCCCCCGCTGTGGCGCACCCCCCTTCCAACATCAAGTCCGCCATCGTCGTCGGCGGCGGCGTCGCCGGCATCGCCGCGGCTTTGCGCCTCGCGCAGGATGGCGTCGCCGTCACGCTCCTCGAGACCCGTCGCAAACTCGGCGGCCGCGCCACCAGTTTCACCGATGTCCGCACCGGCGAAACGCTCGATAACTGCCAGCACGTCGCCATGGGCTGCTGCACGAACTACCTCGATCTCTGCGCTCGCCTCGGCGTCGCCGACAAACTCGCCTGGACGCGCCGAATCAACTGGGTCGAGCCCGGCGGACGCGTCTCCATTCTGAAGCCCGGCCTCCTCCCCGCGCCCGCGCACATGACGGGCTCATTCCTCACCGCGGCGTTCCTCAACCTCACCGAGAAAATGGCCATCGCCCGCGCCATGTTCGCCATCCTCACCGAAGACCGCGCCCGCGTCGCGAGCCAGACCTTCTCCGAATGGCTGGCGCCCCTGAACCAGCCCCCGAGCGTCGTCCACCGCTTCTGGACGCCCGTCATCGTCAGCGCCTGCAACCTTCCGCCGCACCGCGTCGCCGCATCGTGCGCGCTGCACGTCTTCCAGGAAGGCTTCCTCGCCAACCGCCACGCGCCCGATATCGCCCTCGCCCGCATCCCCCTCGTCGAACTCTATGACCCCGCCGAAACCGCCATCCGCACCGCGGGCGGCGTCGTCCGCCTCGGCGTGAGCGTCGAGCGCATCCGCACCCGCGAAGTCGAGACCGCGCAGGGCGAAACACTCGCCGCCGACGCCGTCATCTGCGCCGCCCCCGCCGAGCGCACCGCCCGCATGGTCGATGACGAGATGCGCCGCCGCGACCCGCGCTTCCCCGCCCTCGACCACATCGAGCACAGCCCCATCCTCGGCGTGCACCTCACGTTCGATCGCCCCGTGATGTCACTCCCCCACTGCGTCCTGCTCGATCGCCCCACGCAGTGGCTCTTCCGCAAGAGCCCCGCAGGCGATCGCGCCCACGCCGTCATCAGCGCCGCCGACGACTGGATGGACCTCACCGAAGACGACATCGCCGCGCGAGTCCTCGATGACATCCGCGCCTGCCTCCCCGCCGCTCGCGCCGCCACACTCCTCCGCGCCCGCGCCGTCAAGGAAAAACGCGCCACCTTCGCCCCCACCCCCGCCACCGAAGCCATCCGCCCCGCCACCACCGGCCCCTCCGGCATCATCCTCGCCGGCGACTGGGTCAACACCGGCTGGCCCGCCACCATGGAAGGCGCCGCCCGCTCCGGCTACCTCGCCGCCGCGGCGGCGCTCGGCCGCGACGTGAAGTGGGCGCTTCGACCCGACCTCCGCCCCGCCCTCATCTACCGCATCCTCAACGCCGCGCTCTGAGGCGATTCCGCTCCTCGCGCAACGAAAAACCGCCCCGGCGCAACGCCGAGGCGGTCATGTGCATCTCATCGCGCTCGACTCACCCCGCCTTCGCCGGAGTCGCCTTCGCCGCCTTCTTCGCCGATTCCACCAGCCGGTCGAACGCCTGCGGATCGTCGATCGCCACCTGGCTCAGCATCTTCCGGTTCAGCAGAATCCCCGCGTGCTTCAGCCCGTTCATGAACAGCGAATACCGCGTGTCCCGCATCCGGCACGCCGCCGTGATCCGCGTGATCCACAGCGCCCGCATGTCGCGCTTCCGCGCGCGACGATCCCGATACGCATACACCCCCGCCCGCACCACCGCGTTCTTCGCCTGGTACGGATGACGGTGCTTCGTGCCGAAATATCCGCGAGCCGCGCGCAACGTCCGCTTGTGCGCGCGCTTCCGGGCCGATCCCTTGCGTACACGAGGCATGATCCAGTCTCCTTCACGCCGGACGGGGCGCCGGCCGATTCGGCCCGCGTCTTGATTCCCGGACGGCCATGTGCGTCTTGTCGTCGCTCTTCAGAAACAGTCCTGATTTCACCCACCGAACGGCCTGCGCCGCGCCGAAGCGCCCGCCGCCGCTCACTCCGCGGCTTTCGCCTTCGCCGCCTTCGCCGCGGCCCGCTCCTGCGGCGATGGGCTCCGCCGCTGCGCCGTCCGAGGCTGATCACGCCCGCGCAGACGCTTGTGCAGCAACTTCTCGAACCGCTTCGCGTCCGCGTTCGACATCGTGTGCGTCTTCCGAAGACCACGCAGACGCTTCGCCGACTTCCGCGACTTCAAGTGCCCCGAATACGCGGGCTTGTGCTTCACCTTGCCCGTCTTCGAGATGCGGATGCGCTTGAGCGTGCCTTTGTGGCTCTTGTTCTTCGGCATGACTGCTTCGGCTCCGGTCGCGGTCGGCCATTTCAGCCCGCCGCCAACGCTCGCCCCGGCCGCCCACCGGCCGGAATCGAGCCGGGCAGGGTAGCCAAGCCCCCCTCCGCCTTCAAGTTTCAGCCTTTGAGACGACGCCCCGCCGGGCTTCCGTGGAGCCGGGTCCGGGCCCCCTCCGGGGGGATCCGGGCTTCCGGGCTTCCGGGGGCTCACGGCCCCACAAACGCGTCCCCGACCCCGTCCGGACGCTCATACCCCCGCAGCGTCGCATCAGAACGCCCCGTCAGATACCGCGGCAGCCACATGTTGTCCGCCCCGCCGGGGCCCGTCAGCACCGGAGTCTCCATCCACTCAACGTCGCCGTCGTTGAACAGCACCGTCTGACCCTTCCCCCTGTGGTTCAGCGAGTTCGCGTGCGGATCGAACCGCTCCCCGCGCTTCGCACGCTCCACGATCGGCGATCGGTCCGTCAGCACCACCGCCCGCGACGCCATCGTCCACTGCGGCTTCTGCCTGCCGAACAACTGGTACGAGTACGAAACCTCCTCGCTCGAACGCCAGTCCCGATTCGCCTCCAGGTCCAGGTGCTGCGCCGCCAGCGGATTCCCCGCGCACGCCAGTTCCCCCAGCGTCACATACTGCCCGCGCGCCAGCACGAACAGATTCGCCGAGTGCGACGACGTCGGATCGCCCACGTGCCACCAGCGCCCGCCGCCCGGCGAGCCCTCGCCCGCCGCCGCGGCCGGTCCACCATTCAGATACAGCCGCTCCGCCGCCCGCTCCGTCATCGGCAGTTCGCTCCTGTGGTCCGCCCCGTAGAGCGAGAACCCCAGCGCCGCCGTGTTCATGTTCGAAACGCAGTCCGCCCGCATCGATCGATCCCGCGCCGCCCCCACCGCCGGCCACACGATCGAGGCCGCCACGAACAGCATCGCCGCCACCGACACCATGTCCGCCAGCCGGAACCCGCCCGGACGACGCGCCAGCACCATGTCGCCTTCGACCGCCACGCCGCGCCCCGCGCGCCCCAGCGCCCGCTCCGCCGTCAGCACCCGCGTCATCGTCCGCGAGATCAGATCCTCCCGCTCGAACGATTCCGCCTGTGCAGGATCCAGATTCGCAAACAGCGCCGCCATCTTCACAGCGCGCGCCGAATGAATCGGGCCCACGCCTTCCGCGCGCCAGCCCGAATCCACCATCGCGTCCAGCGCCGCCGAATCGGCCACGCTCAGTTCTGTCACATTCGTCCCGAGAGGCGCCTCCGCCTTCCCCGCGCTCAGCACCCGCGCCATCGTCGCATCCACCAGCCCGGCCCCGGCCGAAGCCGCGGCCCCAGCCCCGGCCCCCGCCGAAACCTCAGACGCCAATGACGCAGGCCCGTCGAGCAGGCCCAGGAGAACGGCCAGCCGACGGGCCCGCGCCCGCTTGGCGTGGGGAACCCCCTCCGGGTCGAACCCCGCGTCCACGAGCGCATCAAGTGCGTCCCGATCCGCAGGGTCCAGAGGGGTAGAGGAGAGAGAGTCCGCGCTCATATGGTCAACACTTCCTGATCTGGGACCCCAACAGGAGGAAACGGGGTCCCGCCCCTCTCTACGACTGTTCTTCCTCAAGGTTCGCCATCAACGCCGCCCATCGGCGGGCAAACCCCGCCACCGCGGAGTGCAGCCTCGATTTCACCGTCCCCAGCGGCACCTCGAGAAGCCCGGAAATCTGCTGATAACTCATCTTCTGGAAGTAGGCCAGCAGCAGAATCTCCCGCTGGGCCTCCGGCAGCGAATCCACCGCCTGCTGCACCAGCCGATCCCGCTCCGCCGCGTCCAGACGGGCCCCCGGCGCCTCCACATCCATCTCCAGCAGGTCCACGAACGTCCGGCCCTCGCCATCGCTCCCGATATGGGCCGAAAGCCCCAGCGCCGGCCGCCGCGCCGTCCGCCGGTGCGCGTCCCGCCCCTTGTTCGCCGCGATCGTGAACAGCCACGGCTTGAAATGACGCGTCACGTCAAAAGAAGCCGCGGATTGATGCACCTGCAGGAACGTGTCCTGAAACACGTCCTCCGCCGCCGCACGGTCACCCATGAAACGCGTCAAAAACCGGATCAACTCGTCGTGATGCCGCTCCACCAGCACCCGGAACGCGGCCAACTCCCCCAGCCGATAATCCGCGAGCAACTGCTCGTCGGTCCGGTCGTCCACGAGCCGATACGAGCCGGGCTTGCGCTGCGGGGTGGCGATGGCCGATTCCTCCTGGCGCTTCCTACCGCTCCAGACACCTCAACTCTGTGATTGTTTCGGCCCCTCGGCCGCCCGGACCGCCACTGAACGCGAACATCCGCGGCCCAAGCCCCGAATCACCCCGCAATCACTCTACAACCCACGAACCCCGCGCAGGACGACCAGGGGCCTGCCATCTCAGTTGACAGCCTGTACGCCCCCACCCCCGACAGGGTTCTTCAACCCCCCCACTCCCGGTGGCACTGGCATTCTCCAGTGGCACAGGCGTCCCCGCCTATGTCGCGGCGCCAGCCGCGAGCTATCTCCCCAAGGGGGTGCCGTGGTGCAGACTGCTCTGAGGCTGCACCACGCCGATCCACCCTACCCCTCCGCCATTGCCCATTGCCCACTCCCCAGTTCCCTCCCCCAGTTCGCTCCCGCTAGCATGGCGGCCCTAACCCCCAAGGAGCCTCATGCCCGTCCCGATCAGCCAGATGTGGACCGTCGCGACCTACGTCCTCGGCAACCGCCTCCGCGGCAACCGGCGATATCCCCTCGTCCTCATGCTCGAGCCCCTCTTCCGCTGCAACCTCGCCTGCGCCGGCTGCGGCAAGATCCAGTACCCCGCCCACATCCTGAAGCGCGACCTCTCCCCCGAGCAGTGCTTCAAGGCCGTCGATGAGTGCGGCGCGCCCATGGTCAGCATCCCCGGCGGCGAGCCCCTCCTCCATCCGCAGATCAAGGAGATCGTGGATGGCCTCATCGCGCGACGCAAATACATCTACCTCTGCACCAACGCGCTCCTCCTCAAGAAGAAACTCGAGGAAGGCCTCTTCACGCCCAGCAAGTACCTCACCTTCAGCGTGCACATGGATGGCCAGGAGGAGCACCACGATTTCGCCGTCTGCCGCGAAGGCACCTACAGGGTCGCGGCCGAGGCCGTCGCCCTCGCCGTGAAGATGGGCTTCCGCGTCACGACCAACACCACGCTCTTCGACGGCGCCGACCCCAACTCCGTGCGCCACTTCTTCGATGAGATGATGGACCTCGGCGTCGAGGGCATGATGGTCTCCCCCGGCTACGCCTACCCCAAGGCGCCCGATCAGAAGAGTTTCCTCGCCGAGCGCCGCAAGACCAACGAACTCTTCGAGATGATCCTCTCGAACCGGAAGAAGCGCTGGAAGTTCAACCAGAGCCCGCTCTTCCTCGAGTTCCTGATGGGCAGCCGCGACTACGAATGCACCCCGTGGGGCAACCCCACCTACAACATCTTCGGCTGGCAGAAACCCTGCTACCTCCTCCAGGACGGCTACGTCGATACGTTCAAGGAACTCATCGACGACACGCTCTGGGACAACTACGGCCGCGCCTCCGGCAACCCCAAATGCCAGCAGTGCATGGTCCACTGCGGCTACGAACCCACCGCCGTCAACCACACCTTCGCCTCCTTCGGCGGCATGTTCGCCACCATCAAAGCCATGCTCTTCAACGCGTACGCGAGCCCGAAAGCCCAGCAGCGCCTCGAAGAGGAAAGCCAGAAACCCCACGGCCCCCTCGCCCACCTCGGCCTCACCATCGAAGGCAAGCCCGTGAGCGCCGCGGCCGTCGAAGCGGCCTGATCCAGCCGACAACTTGATGAGCACCGTGCTCCACCCCTCTCCCCGGCTCTGCGGGGAGAGGTCAGGGTGAGGGGCTCTCCATCTACCTCTCCTCCCCGCCTCGATACATCCCGCGCCCCGCACACCACACCCCGCGTTCCGTATTCCGCATTCCGCATTCCGCATTCC
>CAZGVW010000199.1:0-2502 GCA_964529265.1 uncultured Phycisphaeraceae bacterium | reverse complement strand
TATCGAGATTCTCACGGCCCGCGAGCGACGTGACGAATGAAGCGCAGTCGTCAAGCGTGCGCGCAGTCGTGGTCTGGTGTGGATTGGCGGCGACTACTGGCGCTGAGCGCACGCGGGTCACGGTCTGCATTCTCCCTCTTGTGAGGGCATAACGTCGGGGCAGTGCGGAGGGGCACAGGATACAGAATGGCGACGGGTGACGGGCGCTGCGCCGCGACGTAGTGATGGACTTCGGCATGCCCTTCGGACTTCGCAGCGGCTTCGGCCGGGGCAACGACCCCCGCCCCCGCAGTCTGCAAGCAATTGGCATCGACAAAAAGAAAACCCGGCTTGGAAAGCCGGGCCACCATATCAGTGACGGCTGCCGTGATCCGAATCATCACCCCCGCCGCCGCCTCACCACCGCCACCGCCCCCAACCCGAGCAGCGCCGCCGCCCCGGCCCCCGGAGTCGGCACGATCCGGCCGATGTTGATGCCGAGGCCGTCGCCGGCGGTCTGGGTGAAGGTGACGGTGAGCGAGTTCATCACGTCGTCGATGCGCGTGACGGAGAGCGGTGTGTTCCACCACGGGTCCTGGCCGCCGGCGCCGGTGAGGGAGTTGGTCATCGTGAAACTGCCCGCGGCGCCGACGAAGTTCGTCGGGCCCCAGTTGCCGATGCCGAAATCGCCGAAGAACGTGCCGTTCTGCTGGACGGAGCAGGTGGTGATGCAATCGGCGGGGTTTTCGCCGGGGCGCGGGTCGCGCCGGCCGAGGCCGGAGACGCCGAGCACGATCTCCCCCGCCGCAACCGTGTTCGGGAAGGTGAACGTGATCGACCACGGAATGTTCAGCGGGCTCGGCGTCGTGTGGCTGCGCGCGAAGGATTCGTACGACGGGCCCCACTGCAAGGTATCCGGACCGGAGACGACCGAGCCGTTGCCGAAGGGGACGGATTGATCGAATCGCGTGGTGGTGAAGGAGGGGTGCGAGGAGTAGGTGACGTTGACGAGTCCGACGCCGGGCAGCGTGTAGCCGAAGTTGCTCGGCGGCTGGTTGCCGAAGAGGACGGGGGCGTAGGACATCCAATCGACGTTGTAGACGGCCGCCGCGGCGTTGGGGGCGGCGGCGGTGAGCGTGGCGAGCCCTGCGGCCAGACCGGCGACGAGTGTGATGCGGGCGGACATGTTCTTCATCTCCCTTTTCTCGGCCGCGGCGGCGCCGGGCCGGTGTGAACGAGCGAACCGATGGCCGCGGAACGCGGCGGAAACGCTCCGCCGGTCACGGGGGTGGTGTCGAATCGCTCGTTGAGGACTTGGTGTGGCCGCGTGCCGGGGGGTTCCCGCGGCGGGGCACAGAAGGGAGAACGCTGAACGAGGCGGAAATGGGCGGGGGCGGAGAGGGATTTTTGGGGGATGGGCGGGGGGGGTGGCGGCCGGGGCAGGATGGAGGGGCGGGCGAGGTTGGAGCGGTGGCCGTGGGGCTGTGCGGCGGCAGTGGGCGACGTTCGAGGCGCGGGCTACGTCGGCAGTTCCACGTGCAGCCGCTTCACGTCCGCATCGGGGAAGTGGCGGCGGAGGTTCAGGACTTCGATGGCGACGAGGCGGTTCTGGTCATCGAAATCGAGAACGACGCCCGGGCGAACTTCTTCCGAATCGATGACAGGCGCTTCGGCGAAACGGATGTACAAGGCGTCGGTGTCGGGGTCGTAGTGGAGTCGCATGGGATGAATGCGAGCCTTGGCCGTCTCCCTCGCTCGCGCTTCGGGCTCGTAAGAGCATCGGGCCGTGGGGAAGAAGACCCGGCTCGGAGAGCCGGGCCACCCAGGCGCTCAGTTCATGTGCTTGACAATTGCCTTCCCGAACTCCGAGCACTTCACCAGCGTCGCGCCCTCCATCAGCCGGTGGAAGTCGTAGGTGACGGTCTTCGCGTGGATCGCGCCTTCAACGCCCTTCACGATCAGATCCGCGGCTTCCGTCCAGCCCATGTAGCGGAACATCATCTCGCCCGAGAGGATCACCGAGCCGGGGTTCACCTGGTCCTTGCCGGCGTACTTGGGCGCGGTGCCGTGCGTGGCCTCGAAGATGGCGTGGCCGGATTCGTAGTTGATGTTCGCGCCGGGAGCGATGCCGATGCCGCCCACGCACGCGGCGAGCGCATCGGAGATGTAATCGCCGTTCAGGTTCATCGTGGCGATCACGTCATACTCCGCCGGGCGCGTAAGGATCTGCTGCAGGAACGCATCGGCGATGACGTCCTTGATCACGATCTCGCGTGCGGGTCTTCCGGGGCCGGGGCCGGCTGAGGTCTTGATCGTCTGCCAGGGGCCGCCATCGAGATCCTGCGCGCCGAACTCCCGCTTGGCGAGGGCGTAGCCCCAGTCGCGGAAGGCGCCCTCGGTGTATTTCATGATGTTGCCCTTGTGCACGAGCGTGACGCTGTCGCGTCCATCATCGATCGCGTGGCGGATCGCGGCGCGGACGAGGCGCTCCGTGCCTTCGCGCGAGACGGGCTTGATGCCGAT
>CAZGVW010000198.1:0-6581 GCA_964529265.1 uncultured Phycisphaeraceae bacterium | reverse complement strand
TCGGCATGACGCTCGCGCAGATGAAGACCCTGCGCGACCAGATGAAGACTCGCGAGGCCACGCTCCGTGAGGCCACGCAGGCGCTCCTGCGCAAGCAGCAGGAGACCTCGAAGCTGCGCGAGGAACTCTTGCAGGCGCAGGAGCAGCTCCGCGAAGCCCGCGAGCGCCTCGATCAACTGTCCGTCGAGACGGGCACGGATCGTGCGGGTCGAATCTCCATCGTTCAGCGGGGCGACGTGCCCATCGAGCCCGAGGACAAGCGGAAGATGTTCGCCGCGGCGGGCGCCCTGTTCGGCGGCGGACTGGGGTTCGGCATCATCTTCCTCCTCGGCCTGCTCGACCGCGGCTACCGGTACATCGATGATCTTGAGCACGATACGCTCTCCGCCCCCCTGCTCGGCACGCTGCCCGACCTGACGAGCCGGAGCATTGAGCACGACGAGATGGCCGCGCTCAGCGTCCATCACCTGCGCAACATGCTTCAGTTGCAGGTCCCGGGGGGCGGCGCAGGCTGTCGCGTATACGCCATCACGAGCGCCACCGCGGGCGACGGCAAGACGAGCCTGGCGCTCGCCCTCGGCATGTCCTTCGCGGTCTCTGGCCAGCGCACGCTGCTCCTCGACGCCGACCTCGTCGGGCGAGGGCTGACCCGCGAACTGAAGCTGGACGGTCGGCCGGGCCTCTGCCAGGTCATCGGCGCCGAGAAGGTCAACGGCCAGCTTCACGACTCCACGGTGCCGAACCTCTGGACGTTGCCCGCGGGCGTGCCCGACATCGATGCCAAGCACCTCTCCCACGGGAGCATGGAGAAGCTGATGCGAAGCCTCCGCGGGCAGTTCGACGTGATCCTCGTCGATTCGGGCCCGCTGCTCGGAAGCCTTGAGGCAAACCTGGTGGCGACGCTGTCGGATGGCGTGGTGCTCACCGTGTCGCGCGGTCAGTCGCACAAGTTCGTCGAGGCATGTCTTGAGCGGCTGCGGCGGATGAACGCGCACTGCGCGGGTCTGGTCTTCAACCGCGCGGAGGCCCGCGACTTCGAGCGCAGCATCAGTGCCGCATCCGTCTGCTCGCAGTCTCTGCGCCCGCCCACAAGCCCGACAGGCCCGGCGGACGTGCAACGCTCCGCCCGCGGCGCTCTCGTTCGAGCGGTCATGGGTCCGGCTGGCGGGAGCGCGCCCGTCGAGGAGAGGGCCGGGGCCAAGCCTTGATTGTTGTGAGTGCGCCATCCGCATCGGCCCCGCGCGTTCGACCGGCGGAGCCGATCCCCACGCGCGAATCGCGCGTGTGGGGACTGTCGCTGGTCAACTTGCATGACCGCCGATGGGCGGCTCTTGGCGTGCAGGTGATCCGGCCGGGCGGGACACCCGATCCGCGCGGGCCTCGCCTGCATCTGCTGCTCGACAGCGACGATTTCGTTCTGTTCTCATTGGCGCCGGTTGTCAAGCGGCTGAACTGGCTGAAGCCTCGAGCGCTTCGTCTTCGCGTTGTGGATGCTTCGGCCGACCCCTACGTGGAGCGCGTCATCGCAGATGGCGACAACCGCTTTGTCGCCATCCGCCGCGACTACCGGGCTCGCACGCTCTCCACACTCCGCGTGATCCTCACGGGCGAATCCCGCCTCGCCGGCGTGTGGAGCGGCGCGGAGGGCGGTCGGCAGGGCTGGCGCCGCGTCCAGGCGGAGACCGGCCGGGATCGCATCGCTTTCGCCTCGGTTCCCGGCCGCATTCTGAGCGCTCGTGAGCACCCGGAAGCGTGCCTCAAGGCGCTGATCGAGGCATGGCGGAATCCGCCCGGCGCCCTCGACGGTGTGTACCAGTTTCAGCCCGGCGCGATCCTGCACGAATCCGTCCAGATGGCGGAGGGCGTCCGCCTGGTGGGTCCGCTCTGGATCGGGGCGGGTGTAAGGCTTCGCCGCGGCGATGTGGTCATCGGGCCGCGCGTCCTCGCCGATCAGCCCGAGGCGGGCGTATCGCAACGGCCGGTGTCATGGGAATCGGTGCGGTATCCGGGCTGGCGGGTCACGCCTGGGCTCCGCGGCCGGTGGTTCCGCGTATCCAAGCGGACGTTCGACATCGCGTTCAGCCTCGCGGTGCTGGCCGCGACGTCCTGGCTCTACCCCTTCGCGATTGTGGCGATCCTGATCGAGGATGGATGGCCGCCATTCTTCGCCCACACACGGCAGACCCGCCGCGGGCGGCCCTTTCCCTGCTACAAGTTCCGCACGATGTGCAAGGATGCTGAGCGGATCAAGCAGGCGCTCGCCGCCGAGAATCAGGCGGATGGACCGCAGTTCTTCATCCAGAACGATCCGCGCCTGCTCAAAGTCGGCCGCGTTCTGCGGCGCCTGCAGATCGACGAACTCCCGCAGTTCTGGAACGTACTGCTCGGCCACATGAGCGTCGTCGGACCGCGCCCCAGCCCCGACCGCGAGAACCAGTTCTGCCCGGCCTGGCGGGAGGCGCGGCTCAGCGTGCGTCCGGGCGTGACCGGGCTCTGGCAGGTGCGCCGCACCCGTGCGCCCGACACCGATTTCCAGGAGTGGATCCGGTACGACCTCGAGTACGTCCAGCACGAGTCCTGGCGGCTCGACCTGTGGATCATCATTCAGACCATCGCACAGATCCTTCGCGGATCGAAGCCCGCGGAGTCGTCTGGGGAATCTCAATGACATCGAGAGCGAAGAAGCGGATCGCATTGCTCGTGGCCGTCGTCGCGGTGCTGGGCCTCGGCGCTATCGCGCTGACGCAGGTGCGGAAGGTCAACAACGAGCGAGCCGCTCGCGAAGCGCTCGCGGAAGGGACCGCGGCCCGGGCCGCCGGGGATCATCGCACGGCGGCCCGCCGCCTCGGCTTCTATCTGCGCAAAGCGGGCGAGGTCGGCATCGACGCCGACCCGGAGTTGTGGCTCGAGCACGCGGACAGCCGGCGTCAGGCGCCGGATGAGAACTTCAGGCACATCCTGGAGGCCATCACCAGTGCGCGCGAGGCCCGCAACCTCATGCCGGACGACCCGCGTCCCCTGGAGTTGTTGCTCGCCCTCTACCGGCAGATCGGGCGCACGACCGAACGGCTGGATACAGCGGAAGCCCTGCTGAAGCTCGACCCGGACAACTACGAGGCGGGCGAGGCCAAGGCCGTAGCGCAGTGGCGGCTGGGGCGCACTAAGGAGGCGATGGAGACTGCACGGGCTCTTGCAACCAGGCACTTTGACCGCCTGGCCGCGCATGAACTCGTGATCACCCTGATGCTGGACAGCAATGCGCCGCACGAGACGGTGCGGGCCTATGTCGGGCAGGCGACTTCAGGAAAGCCGAATGATATCGGGTTCGTCCTTCTTCGTGCACGGTCCCTGATCGCGATTCGTGATGACGCCGGCGCCCGCGACGCTGCGCTGAGGGCGGCCCAGATGGGGCCATTCCAGATGGCCGACCTTCGCCGCCTGATCTCGGTCCTCGACAATCTCGAAATGGCGGCCGACGCCGACCGCCTGCTCCAGAGCCACACGGAAGTCGAATCGCCCCAGGATGAGGCGCTCATCATTGCCGCGGAGCGAGCATGGAAGGGCGGAGATCTCGATCGGGCCCGTTCTATTCTGGAGCGCAGCGCCACCCGCGCGCAGGATACACCCGACAACCTGCTTGGCTGGCGCGCTCTCCTGAGCATTCAGGGAGACAGCGCAGCGACAGCGCCTGAAGAAATCAAGACACTGCGCGAGCGATCTACGCCCGAGGCGTCCAACTGGGCGGCGCTGCTTGACGCCGCGCTCGACATGCGCAATGGCCGCTGGGGCGAGGCCCGCGAGCGCCTCGCAATCGCGCAGGCGGCCGACCCTGCAAATCCCCTCACGCTGTATTTCCTCGGTGAAGCGGAGCGAAACCTGGGCGAGCGGTCGCCTGCGGCCGAGAAATGGATGACTCTTGCCTTCGCCGAGCCGCGATGGTCCGAGCTGCATCGAGCCCTCGCGAGCCTGCTGATCTCGCTGAATCGCCCCATGGAGGCGTACGGAATCGCGGTTCGCGGCTTCCAGTCGGCCTCCGATCCCAGCTCCATCGCCCCGGTCCTGGCGCGCGCCTGCGTCGAGATGATCGAGTCCGGCCTTGCCGCCCCTGAGCGCGAGGAGGCTGCCCTCGTCTTCCTTGAGGAATGCCGCGAGAGACTCCCTCAGTCGGGTGAGGTGCATGCCCTCCTGGCTCGCGCATACGACGCGATGGACCGCCCGGACGCCGCGCGCCGCAGCGTGCAGACCGTTCTTGACGGCGGACTGACCTTCAGCGCGGATTCGATGCGGTCGCTGACCGACCTGAGCCGCCGCCACGAATGGGGAATGGAAGGCGCCATTTCAGGTCTTCGCGAGCAGTCAGCGATGAACGACCCCGGCGCCTTGTTCGCGGTCGCTCTCGAGCGCGTGCGAGAAGGCGCGCCGGCCGAAGCGAAGCGCATGCTCGATGAGGCCGTGGAATCCCACCAGGGTGAGGAGCGGGCGGCTTTCGAAATCCGTCGCGCAGCCCTGCTCGATCTGATCGGCGATCCAGCGGCGCTGAGCGCGCTGAAGTCCGTCGCGGACTCGCGACCAAACGATCCGCAGGCGCAACTGGCCCTGCTTCAGTCCCGAAGCGCCTGGTCCGATGAGCCCGCCATCAAGCATTCGATCGAGCGCCTCAAGAACCTCGCCGGCGAGGGCTCCACCGGCTGGCGCGTGTTTGAAGCGCGGCGCCTGCTGACCTTCGACCGGTCGGAGCGCAACGCCGGCCAGGCGGAACTGCTGCTCGCGGATGTGCTCAAGGCCGATCCGCGCTCAGCGCCCGCACGCGAACTCGCGGCGGACGCCGCGCTTGCCGCGGGAGACTCCGATCGCGCGATCGAGCACCTCACTCGGGCCCTTGAGATCGATTCCTCCGCGGTGCGCATCTATCCCGTGCTCATCCGCCTCCTGCGCGATGCGGGAGATCCTTCCCGCGCCGAGGCTCAGTTGCGCCGTTTCGCCACAATCGAGGACGTGACCCCTGAAATGCGCCGTTTGCGCTGCGCCCTGCTCATCGAGCAGGCCATGTGGGATCTGGCGCTCGCCGACATTCGGCCGCTGGCCGAATCGGGCGAAGTGGGGGACCTGCTCACCCTGGCGGCCGTGCAGACGAGGCGCGGCGATCCGGTCTCGGCTGAAGCCATCTACAGACAACTCCTGGCAGCGCCCACCCCCCCTGCGCAAGTCTTCACCGAGGCGGCCGATTTCTCCGCCGCCCGCGGCGACCTCGCCCGCGCCCGCGAGATCCTGAGCCGCGCTCCGGATGAGCCCCCGGGTCGGCGTGATGCGCTGCTCGCCGACTTCCTGATGCGCCATGACTCGATCGATGAAGCGGAGCGCATCTTCACGCAACTGGCCGAGTCGCGGAACACCGCCGACGCATGGAGCGATCTTGCGCGCTTCTACCGCACCCAGCGACGCTTCGAGGAAGCGGAGACGGCGGTCCAACGGGGCCTCAAGATCGATCCCGGCCATAGAGGCCTCCAGACCGCCGCCGCGGCCCTGCAACTGGCGCGGGGCGAGGCCGACCCCGAAGCCGCGGCCATGGTCGCTGCTTCAATGGGTGAGGCGGATCTGCAGGCAGCCCTCAAGTTGCAGGAGGCCATCACCGCGTTCAAAGCCAGTCCCACCGAAATCGCGGCGTACATCGAACGCGTGCGCGCCATCACCAACGAAAGGCGCACCTTCTTCCCGGCATGGCGGCAACTCGTCGCCGCATTGCTGATGAGTGGCGACTCCGCCGCCGCTGTCGAAGCGGCGCGCTCATCCATGGCCGCGATCCCAACCGATCCGCGCCCGGCGCAGCTGGCGACCGAAGCCCTTCTGCAATCCGGGCAACTCGAGCAGGCTCTCGCCGCAGCCCGACAGTGGCGCGAACGCTCCCTCAACGACCCGCTCGACGCCGAACTCATGATCGCGGATTTCCTCGGCCGCCTCGGCCGGCACGCACAGGGGCTCGAAGTCCTGCGGGCCCACCAGGATCGCCTCATCGCCCAGGCAGACGACCGCCCCGGCCGCATCACGCTCCTTGCGTCGCTCATGGCCGGCGCCGGCCGCGAATCCGACGCCGAAGACCTCCTCTGGCCCCTTGTCCAGGGTGACAAGCAGTGGGCGCCGCGCTGGCTCGAAGTCCTGCCCGCACTCCGCACACGACCGGATGCCGCCCGCGCGTGGATCCGCCGGGTCGAATCGATGTTGACCGATAGCGGACCAGCCCGCCTCGCCCTTGGCCAGGCCTGGTACGACATGGGCATCGTCACCGGCGCCCATGAGGATCACCAGCGGGCCGTGGCAGCCCTCGAACCGGCGATCTCCGATCCGGATAGCGCCGCCATCGCCGCGACCCTCGCCGCGGCCAGCTACGAGCAACTGGGCGACCTCGACCGCGCTGAGCAGCTCTACCGCGAGGCGCTGAAGCTCGATCCCGAGAACGCTCCTGTCCTCAACAACCTCGCCTACCTCATCATCACCAGAGGCAGCGCCAATGACGAGGCGCTTGCCCTGGCCGATCGCGCGGTCCGACTTGCCCCGGAGAATCCGGACTTCATCGATACCCGCGG
>CAZGVW010000197.1:0-11616 GCA_964529265.1 uncultured Phycisphaeraceae bacterium | reverse complement strand
CGCTGCTCCTCAAGCCCGAGGGCGGAGTCGAATCCCTTCGAGGCGAGGGCGCGCTCGTGGGCGTGGTCGATGACGAGATCTACACGGCCCACACACGCCCGATGCAGCAGGGGGAACGCGTCCTCATCGTCAGCGACGGGTTGATCGAACAACCCGCGGGCCCCGCAGGCCAGGACCGCACCAACCCTTTCGACCTCCGCGGCGTGGAGGCGTGCCTCGCCGGCCTCGAGCCGGGAGACGATGTGGTCTCCTCTCTCTTCGCCGCCGTCGAGCGCCACGCGGGAACAGGCGAACTCGCCGACGACGCCACCGCCGTCGTCGTC
The DNA here is from genome assembly GCA_964529265.1 of uncultured Phycisphaeraceae bacterium. Taxonomy (GTDB): domain Bacteria; phylum Planctomycetota; class Phycisphaerae; order Phycisphaerales; family UBA1924; genus CAZGVW01. Next base: position 11,293 of record CAZGVW010000197.1, on the reverse strand, counting down.
GGCTGGTGAGCCGCGATCCTAGGGGCACACGCCCCACATGCCGAGCGCCGCGGCAAGATCGCCTGCGCCCACGGCGCCGCTGTCATCCAGATCCGCCTCGGGTGTCGCCGTGCCCCACAGGCCGAGCAGCAGCGCCAGGTCGGCGCTGTTCACGATGTTGTCGCCGTTGAGGTCCGCGTGCTTCCGCGGATGCTGCGGCTCAGGATCGAGACCGTCGGCCAGGCAATCGTTGTCCTGATCGACGCCGATCCGCCGGCCCGACCTCGGCGGCACAGCCGTGAACACGAGGGAAGCGCCGTCGCTCACGAGCGCGAGCAACTGCGACAGCGTGTGCTCGGTTCCCTCGGTCGATCGGAAGAGAGGAGTGGGGGAGGCGGAGAACATCCAGTAGCCCATCGGCTCACCGTTCACCTTGCCCTTCGCCACCACGTCGTTCCGGCTCGGTGTGAGGGCGCTCTGCTCGATCATCAGGTTGATCGCGGTGATATTGATCGGATTCGCCGGCTGATGCGGCGGTTGCTGATCGGGCGCCGCGGACGGCGGCGGCGCCTGGGCCTCGGCCAGGGTCTGCATGCCCACGATCGGCATGACATTGTTCTGCCAGGCCGTGAGGAACGCAGCGCCCCGGGCCTGCTGCGTCTCGTTGAACGCGAAGAACGTCTCGAGGAAGTTCTCCGCGACGCCGGGGTTGTCCTCGCGCTCGTCGCGGCCATCGTGCAGCAGGCCGAAGCCCGTGTAGCGATCGAAGTTGAACTTCTTGCGCAGGTCGCGCAACTGCGGGACCAGCTGCACCTGCGCAAAGAGCCCCGAGAGGTTGAACGCCGAGTCGCCCGGAACGTCCGGGCATTCGTCGCTGACCGTGAGCGCGCCGTCATGCCTGAACTCATGACACCGATTGCAGGCATTGATGAGGAGCGCGCGGCCCTGAACCGCCTCCGGGTCCTTGAACGTGTTGTCGCGGTTCCGGTGCGGGTTCGGCGGATACGCGATCGACATCACGAAGCGCCGGAACGCCAGCATCTGCTCGTCGCTCAGTTCCGCGCCGCCCAGGAGCCCATCGAACGCCGGGTTGAAGTCCTCGAACAGAGGCCGATCGCCGCGCCAGTGCAGCGGCTCGTGCCCCGAGAGTCCTTGGAGCGATTGCGTGACCATCGGCCCCTTGACCGGGTGGTTCTCGCCGTTGCCCTGCGCGCAGGGATCGGAGAACAGGTCGGCCGGGATGTGCGGCGTTTCGTTCAGCGTCTGCTTCTGGTGGTCGCCGAGGTCCCACGCCAGGCCGTCCAGCCGCGCATCGATGTGACAACTGGCGCATGAGGTGCGGTTGAGATTGGAGAACCGTGTGCTGTAGAGGAAATCGCGTCCGTCGCGCACGTCCGCGGGCTCGGGGTTGAAGATCGGCGCCGTCGCGATCACCTCCATCCCCGCCGGGTTGGCGATGTTCACGACGCTCAGCGAATGGTCGGTCCGGTTCAGCACGTAGGCGCGCCCGCGATCGTCGTCGATCGCCAGCCCGCGCGGCCCACGCCCCACGTCAACACGCCCGGCGACCCGGCCCGTGCCCGTCTCCACCGCCGCGAGACGATCGGCGCCCAGCGCCAGCGTCAACGCGTGCCGGCCATCTCCCGTCACCGCGACTGCGATCGGGTTCGAGACCGCCAGAACATGCGCCTCCGCGTTGAAGGCCGAGGGGTTCGAAAACCCCGGCACATCCGCGTTCAGGTCGTATCGCTCGACCACCGGTGCGCCGGATTGGGCGCCGCGCACGGCCGTCAGGACATGATCCATGAACACGCCGCGGATGTTCGGCTCCAGCCGATCGACGTTCCTCGCCTCCATCGCCGCGATGTAGAGATCGCCCGTGCGCTGATCGAGCGCGAGATCGGTCAAGGTCGTGCCTGCACCGCCGATCACCTTCACGCGCGACATCGCTGCGGGGTCGGAGACGTCCACGATCTCCAGGTCATGATCCGCGACGTCCTTCACGTCGTTGATGATCTCGGCGAACACCTCCGCCGCGTTCGCCACGATCGGGAACTCAGCCTCGAACTGCGCCACAACCGCAGGGTCGGGCCCGCCGGCGCCGTCCGAAATGGCCTCCACGATGTCGCGCCACGCGTTGTCGCCGCCCGCGCCGCCGGAACCTGCGTCCGGCACGATGCGCAGCGTCTGCGGCGCGCCCTCCTCCGGCACAGCGCTCGGATCAGGCCATGCGCCGAGCCCGCTCGCCTGCCCGGCGGTGAAGATCGGCGCCGTGAGGCTGAACACCTGCGGAATGAGCAGGTTCACCGCCAGCACGGTTGACACGCCGGCGCCCGGATCGTCCGGGTCGTCGAACACGTCCACCACGACAGGGGCCCCGGCGATCGTCGTGTTGTTGCCCGAGAGCAGCGCCGCCACGATCACCGTGTTCGTCGCGGAGTCGTACACGGCGCCGCGCGCCGCGTTCAGATCGAGCACGTGCCGCCCCGCCACGCGCTTCGTCGCCGCGTTGATCGAAACCAGCCCGCTCTGCTCGCGGATCGGGTCTCCCGCCTCCGGCAGCGGCGGCCCTTCCGTGACGACGAAGGCATACGCGCCTTCGTCATCGAACACGATGGTTCCCGGCTCGTCGCCGACCGGAATCACCGCCACGATGCGCCCAAGGCTCAGGTCAATCACGTTCACATTGTCGGACAACCGGTTCGCTACCCAGAGTTCCGCATCACCCGCCCCCGGCCGCAGCGCAAGGGCAACGGGATCGAGCCCCACTGGAATCTCCTCGATCACAACCGGCGCATCGCCGGACGTGTCGAACACCACGACCGTGTTGTTCGGCGTGTTCGCCACGAACACGCGATCACCCGCGGCGTTCACCACAACCGGCTTCACCGCAGGGCTCTCAAAGTTGACGAACGCTCCCTTCACGAGCGGCGAATCGGGCGGATCGTCCGGCGCGAGGTCGGGGTCGGGGAGGCCTTCCCCACCCCGCGGCTGTGCTCCCGCAAGGTCCGCCGGCGTCGGGTGCCCCGGCGCCGCCGCGACGCTCGCGCGCAGGCCCGCCGCCCCCGCTCCCACCCGTCCCGTCGCGCCCGACCCCCCTGCGATCGCCGCCGCTGCGATGCACAGACCCACAGCCAACACCCCAAACGATGCCTCGATGGTGCGCATGACCGGCCTCCCCGCGCCGCGTGGGCGCGCTCTCATGATCGAGATTCTCGGATGCAACCGCTGCGCCACGACCGGACAGGCCGGCCGCGCGGCTCCTGACGGGCTCGGCCCGGCCGGTCCTCGCCTGTCGCGGCGGAAGTTTCGCACCCTGCAGCCCCGTCTTCGCCCGGCAGGCCTCCACCGTTCGGCCTCAAAGCAGGCGGAAGTTTCCACCATGCGGCCCCAACCCTGTTCCTGCCGGCCCCCGCTCGCCGGTTTAGGCTTGTGTGAGGGGCCGGTTCCACCGTACATTGGGGACTCAGAGGGAGGGCTCTCGGCGTCCCTCAATGTGGCGCAGCGCCTTCCCGCCCCCTTTGGAGGCGGGATGACCACGAGGACCTCGAGCACGCGCTCGGGCGCGATTCTCGCACCCCGAACGCGATCGGCGCCGTGGCTCAGCCGGTCTCACCGGCCGGGGTTGGCTGCCGGATTCACGCTCATCGAGACGCTGATCACGCTTGGAATTATCGCTGTCCTGCTCTCGTTCATGCTTCCGGCCATCGTCGGCGCCCTTGGCATGTCCCGCGGCTTTCGGTGCCAGATGTCTCTCCGCAGCGTCGCCATGGACTTCGCCGTCTATGCGGATGAGGAACTCCACGGCTGGCGCGGCCGCGACTCGGGCATGCGAAATCGCTTCCGGTTGGAGACATTTATTGACAGCCAGTACGGAACCGCGGAGTTCTGGCGCTGGGGCCAGACGCACGGACCGGCCGATTGGCCCCGCCTGAGCGATGAAAACGGGCTCGATCCGATGCGCTGCGCCGCGGTTGAGGGCGATCTGGTGCTCCGACCGGAGACATTTTGCGTTTCCGGCGCGATTCAGACGCCCAGAACGATTTCTTACTCCTTTAACGCGCGCCTGCACCGTTCCGGCTTCACCGGCCCCCCGGGCCGCTTTGGCCTGTGGCCTGTCTACCTCACCAGCGACATTCTGGCCGAGGGCGCAGTTCCGCTCGCGTGGGACGTCAACGGCGAGGCTTCCGCCAAGCGAGATGTCACGGCGATCACCTCTGCGCCGCCCGTGAACGATGACCGCCGCGATCCGTACTCGACCGGCGCCTACTGGTGGCCTTCCGAACGGCATGCCGGGAACATGAACGTCGTGTTCATCGACGGGCACGTCGAATCCACCCGAACGCCGCTGGACCACCCCGGATGGCGGTGGGACTACGAACTGCGTGGTCCCTGAGCCGTTCCGCATGTCCCTCCAGCGGAAATTCGCGGTTCTGATCGGCCTTCTGGGGCTGACGGTGGCGGTGAGCCTCGGCACGGCCTGGTGGTCGTTCGACCTGCTGCAGCGTGAGGTCGCCGCGCCGTTCAGCCGGATCGCCGAGGCCCTCAACTCGCTGGGCCGGCTCAACGCGCTTCTGGGAGGACAGTCCGACATCCTCGCAGAAGCGCGCGATGACGCGACGAAAGCCGCTTTTTTGGCGCATTCCGATCGAATTCGCGACGAACTGCGCGCATTGGAGGAGCAGGAAGCGCCCCAGCGCTCGACGGGCGCCAGCACGGCAAGAAACCTGCGCGCCCGCGTCGAATCTGCGATTTCCGCCGGTAAAAAGGCGCTCGAATCCGGCGATCCGGCAGCCGCCGAACAGGCCCGGGCGGAAACCGAGCAGGCCCGCGAGGTGATACAGCGCATCGAGCGCCGAATGCTCGCCGAAGCGGGCCTTGCCACCTCGTATTCCACTCGCCTGCGGGCCCGCCTCGCCCTGGCGCTCACATTCGCCCTCGCCAGCGCCCTGCTGGCGGGTGCGCTCGCGCTCCTTCTCGTGCGCCGATGGGTCATTCGCCCCGTGGCTGACCTGCGCGCCGCCGCGGCCCGAATCGCCGCGGGCGATTTTTCTCACCGTTTGGACATCCACGGACGTGACGAGGTCGCCCAACTCGGATCTGAAGTGAACCACATGGCGGCCATGGTGTCCGCCATGCAGGAGGAGCGGGTGCAGCGGGAGCGGCTCGCGGCGGTGGGGGAGATGGTCCGCCGTCTCGTCCACAACCTCCGGAACCCGCTGGCGGGTATCCGCGGGCTGGCGGAACTGACGCGGGAGGAGCTGCCCGCGGATTCCGACCTCCGGGAATCGCAGGACCGGATCGTGGCCACCGTGGACCGTTTCGAGCATTGGCTGGCGGATCTCCTGAACTCGACATCCCCCTTGGCCATTGAGCCCGAGCAACGGCCCGTGCGGGCTTGGCTGGAGGGGGTGGTGGCGGCCCACCGGCCAATGGCCCAGAGCCGCGGCGTGAGGCTCGAAATCGCTTCAGAAACTGCCCCGGAGCGTGCTTTTTTCGACGCCCGCCATCTCGAGCAGGCCGTCGTGGCGATTCTGACCAACGCCATCGAGGCCTCACCGCAAGGGGGGCTGGTGCGGATCGGGGTTGCCGCGGCAGAAGGGGGGGAATGGGTGATCCGGGTGGAGGACCAGGGGCCAGGGGTACCCCATGACCTGCGGGAGCGGGTCTTCAGCGCCCAGTTCACCACGAAGCCGACGGGGACCGGCATCGGTCTTGCAGTGGCTCAGCAGGTGGTCCGTGGACATGGCGGACGGATCACCATCGAGCCCGGGCTTCCGGCGCTGGGAGCCCGGGATCATTCTTCCAACAATGGGCATGGTGCGGCGTTCGTCGTGACGCTGCCCGCCGCGGCCGCGGGGTCCGGGCGGGCGGGCCGGCTGGAGGGAGACACGAGTGGCCCGGATCCTGGTCGTTGAAGATGAGGAGAACCTGCGGCTCTCGATTCGGCGCGCCCTCGGCCGCGCCGGCCACACTGTGGCCGAGGCGGCGGGGGCGCCCGACGCCTGGCGCGAGACGCGGGGCGCCGAGTTCGACGTCGTGCTGACGGACATCAACCTCGGGGGCGGGGAGACGGGCGTCGATTTCCTTCGTCGGCTGCGCGAGGAGGGTTTCGAGGGCGTCGTGATCGTGATGACGGCGTACGGCACGGTGGAGAACGCCGTGGCCGCGATGAAGGAAGGGGCGGACGACTACATCCAGAAGCCGGTGTCGCTCGAGGAACTCACGCTGCTGGTCACGCGGACGCTGGAGAATCGGCGTCTGAAGCGGCGGCTGCGGCTCTACGAGCGTCTGGAGCGCACGCGGGCGGATGAGAGCGCGGTGATCGGCGAGAGCCGGCTGTGGAAGGCGGCGGTGGTGCTTGCGGAGCGGCTTGCCTCGATGCCGCTGCCGCAGGCCGACGGCGAATCGTCGCCCCCTCGGGCGGGGCTGCCCACGATTCTGCTGCTGGGTGAGACTGGGGCGGGCAAGGGCGTGCTCGCGCGGCACATTCATCAACTGGCGCAGCGCTCCGCGGCGGCGCATCATGCGGGCGCGAACGGCGGATCCTCCGATACGCCGTTTGTGCACGTGAACTGCTCCGCGCTTCCGGCGACGCTCGTCGAGAGTGAACTCTTCGGCCATGAGAAGGGCGCGTTCACCGACGCGAAATCGGCGCGGCCGGGGCTGTTCGAGATGGCCGAGGGCGGGACGATTCTTCTGGATGAAATCGGCGACATGCCGCCCGATCTGCAGGCGAAACTGCTGCTGGTGGTGGAGCACGGCGCCTACAGGCGCGTGGGCGGGGCGCGGGAGCGCGCGGTGAACGCGCGCGTGATCACCGCGACGAATCAGGACCTCGAGAAGCGCGTGGAGGACGGCCGCTTCCGGCGCGACCTGTACTACCGCCTGAACGCCTTCACGATCCGCATTCCCGCCCTGCGCGAGCGCGGCGACGACATCCTGCTCATCGCGGAGGCGATGCTCGCGCGCTTCACGCGCGAGTATGGGCGCCAGGCGATGCGCCTGAGCCCGACGGCGCGCATCGCGCTCGTGCGACACTCCTGGCCGGGGAACGTGCGCGAACTGGTGAACGTGATGCAGCGGGCGGTGATGCTGTGCGACACGGCCGAGATCGGCCCGGACGACATGGGCCTGAGCGCACAGGCGGTGCGCAAGGCTTCCACCGCGCCGCTCGCCCCGGCGGCGGGGGAGAGCGCGGACCCGGGCCACCCCACGCCGCTGCGCTTCGATTTCGAGCGGGGCGTGCACACGGCGGAAGAGGTGGAGCGGGCGCTCATCACGCAGGCGCTCGAACATGCGCGCGGCAACGTCTCACGGGCCGCCAAGCTCATCGGGATGAACCGCAGCAGTTTCCGGTATCGTCTCGAGCGGGCCGGCCTGACGGATTACGCGCAGGAGGTGGCGAAGGAATGAGAACCACACGTCATTTCGCCCCAAGGCTGTGGCTCGCCGCGGCGATCACGCTGAGCGTGGGCGGCCCGTTTGAGGCAAGCGCGGGCGACCCCGCGCTGCCCGCCTCTTCGCCGCCGCCTCCCGTGCAGATCATCGACGACGTCGCCGTGTGGACGGACGAAGCAGGCGACGCGATGCTGCGCCGCACCGATCCGGTGAACATCGGCAAGCCGTTCCCCTACAGCGCGACGCTGCCCGACGTGCGCACGATCCGGCTGAGCGGGTGGCTTCCGACGCCCGGCGCGAACGATCGGTACAGCGGCGTCGTTGTTCCGGCGGCCGAGGCGCACATCTTCCGCATGGACATCGTGTTCAATGGGCTGCTGAACCCGCCGGGCACGCTGGGCATGAACGGGCGACCGTTCGCGCCGCTCACCTTCGGCCCGAACCCGGTGTACGGTTTCGTCGAGATCGACATCGACAACGACGTGGACACGGGCGGCGAGGTCGATGACTCCGCGCGACACCTGTTTCTCGCCAACGTCGGGCGCTTCGCCGGCGTGCCGCAGGCGCTCGGCGCTTCGCGCATGGTCCGATTCGGCGACGAACTCGACGGCGTGTTCGGCACGTCGCCGCAGTATGAGCGCAGTGGGGTCGAGTTCATTCTCTCGATGTGCGGCTGCTGGAGTGTGGTCCTGCGCCAGGAGATCGGCGACGGCGACGGGGTGATGGAGACGGGCGAGACGTTTCACGTGGACGGGCGGTTCTTCCAGCGCAGCGGCGGCTTTCGGAACGCGAGCGGCGCTCTGAACGGCAGCGTGCCGGGCGCGTACGACCCGGTCGTGCCGCTGCGGTTCTCTCACGACATGTACACGAACCGCACGACGGTGACGCTGGTGTACGCGCTCGATCAGATGGGCGCTTCGATCCTGACGAACACGCCCAAGCAGGCGCCCAACACGGATGTCGGCGACCACACCAGCATGCAGGAGGCGATGCACGACGTGGTGAAGTTCCTGGGATTCTCGACGCCGCCCGGCGCGCAGTGGGTGATCTGCCAAGGCTGGGCGAATCGCGACGTCATGGACTACCTCGACCCCACAACGTGGGAAGTCACGGCGCTTTTCGGTGTTCCTTATCCGGACAAGCGCACCGCCGTCTACGTCTACACCGACCTCGGGTTCCGCACGTCGTTCGGCGACCTGAGCGGCGACGGCGACGTCGATGAGGGCGATCGGCAGGCCGTCCACGCCGCCATTGTCCAATACGACGGCGGCCTGCGCGACGCCGACGCAGGGCAGGACCAATCCGTGCGGCTTGCGGACTTCGCCCGCAACTTCAGCGTGTTTGACGTCAACTACAACGGGTTCATCGATGACGAGGACGCGGATGCGATTGTCGGCGGCGAAGCGATTCTGGGCGACCTCAACGGCGACGGGACCGTCAACAGTTCGGACCTCGCGATCATTCTGGGGAGCTGGGGCATCGCGGCGATCGACTCCCACATCGACCTGAACAACGACGGCCTCGTGAACAGTTCGGACCTCGCGTTGGTGCTCGGCAACTGGGGCGTCACGCGCGGCTCATGAAGAGCAGGCCGATTCCACGGCCTCGAGCATGATGTGCAGGACGACCTGGTGCGCCTCCTGAATGCGCGCCGTGTCGTCGCTCTCCACAACCAGCGCCATGTCGCAGTTCGCGGCGGCGTCGCCTCCGCCGCGGCCGAGCAGGCCGATGGCCAGCGCCCCCGCCTCACGGGCCGCCTTCAGCGCCAGAACGATGTTCGGGCTCTTCCCGCTCGTGGAGAACGCGATGAGCGCATCGCCCCGCCTGCACAGCGCCCGGGCCTGGCGCTCGAACACGTGATCGAACCCGAAATCGTTGGCGATGCAGGTGAGGGCGGTCGCGTCGGCGTTCAGGCAGACGGCGGGCAGCGGCGGTCGCGGGGCGCGGTACCTGCCGATGAGTTCCTCCGCGAGGTGCATCGCCTCCGCGGCTGACCCGCCGTTGCCGCAGGTGTACACCACGCCTCCTGCGTGAACGCGGTCGGCGACGGCCGCGGCGATGCGTGACACCTGCGCCGCCTGCCGGGAGAGGCCGGCGATCGTCGCCGCGGACTGCTCGATGTGCCGCCGGGCGGCGGTCTCGTCAAACGCCATGTCGCCATTGTGCCCGCAGGAGGCTCTGGAGGCCAACCAGAAGGGATGAGTTCGAGCCCGCGACGCGCCCGCGGATGATGGCTACCATTGCGGATCGCTCGGCGCGCGCCCAGGGGCGGGCGATCCGCGGCTTCCTGAGGGCGTAGCTCAGTCGGCAGAGCATCGGCCTTTTAAGCCGCTGGTCGTGGGTTCGAGTCCCACCGCCCTCACTTGTCGAGGCACAACACGGCCCGCGCGCCGGCGCGGCGACGGAGGCAGAGACGAACGGATGCGGGTTCTGCACGCGAACTGGACCGGGGGCGCGCTGCTCTTGTGGGGTGAACGGGCGTGGGAGGCGGATGGCGCCGCCGCGACGCCGCCCCTCCGCGAAGAAGCGCCGATGCATCCCTTTGCGATGAGCGCCGGTGAGGTGGCGGAATGCGTGCGCGCGCTTGGTGTTCGGCTGGCGGGCGGTCTGGATGGCGCCTTTGTTCTGGCGCTGCCGAGTGTCGGTGAGGCGCCGCTGCCCAGCCCGAGCCTGGCGCACGCGGCGGGCATGGCGATGCACGAGCCGGAGGAATCCGCCCGCATGGCGACATGGAGCGTGCCCGCCCTGGCGCTCGAGCCCCGGGCCGCGCTCGCGGCGCTTGAAGACCTCGACGACTCGCGCGAGGACGATGAAGGGGGGATCGCCGATCTGCGTCCCGGCGCGGCGCGACGGCCGACACTCGGGCCTTCGATCGTGTTCTTCGCGTGCGCGGGCCGTCTGGCCCGCTCGCTCGCGGCGCAGCAGCGCTTTGTGCCGATGCTGCTCCAGCAGGCGGATGGCGGCCTGAGCGCCGCGTGGCGGCCGTGGCTGAGTGATGAGCGCACCGCAGCGCGGCTCTCGGCGCTGCTGGCCTCGATGCCGCCGGTGGCGCGGGCCGCGGACGACGCCTTCCGGCACGAGGCGTGGCCTGTCCTCGAGGACTTCCTCAACGAGACGGTGGATGCGCTGTGCCGGGCGGCGCTGGAATCGGAGCGGATGGAAGAGGCGATCGAGGATCGCGCCCCCGGCGCCGATGCGCACGTGGCGTGGCTCTCGGGGCTGCTGGGCCGGCGCGAGTTGGTGCCGGCGTCGCCGGCAGATCGGCCTGCGCTGCTTCGGGGCGTGCGGGAGTGGATCGGCGCGCTCGATGATCGCGGCGCGGACGTGGAATGGCGGCTCTGCCTGCGCCTGCACGAGCCCGTGCCTTCGGAAGAGGGCGAGCATCGCAGCGACTCGGCGGCGTGGCGGCTCTCGTTCCACCTGCAATCGGTCGAGCGCGAGCAGGTGATGCTGAGCGCCGAGGATGTGTGGGCGCTCTCGGCAGATTCCGCGGCGGTGGACGGCAGGCGCGTGGAATCGCCGAAGGAGTTGCTCCTGGCGGAACTGGGTCGAGCATCAAGGATTTTCCGGCGGCTCGAGACGGCGCTGCAGGAGACGGCGCCGACAGGGCTCGCGCTCACGACGCGGCAGGCCTACGAGTTCCTGCGCGAGATGCGGCCGCTGCTCATCGAGCAGGGCATCGGGGCCTATGCGCCCGAGTGGTGGGAGTCTCCCGCGGCGCGGCTGGGCGTGCGGATCGAGATCGAATCGGAGGAGGCGCCGGAGGATGCGCTGTCCGGCGGCGGCGTCACGGATGCGGGCGACGGCCGGCTCGGGCTGGCGGCGCTCGTGGACTATCGCTGGCAGATCGCCGTCGGCGATACGACGATGTCGATGCGCGAGTTCGAGGACCTGGTGGCGCGGCGCGAGCCGC
>CAZGVW010000196.1:0-8179 GCA_964529265.1 uncultured Phycisphaeraceae bacterium | reverse complement strand
CGAGCGCACGAGTCGAGGGGCGGCGGGGCGCGCCGGCAGGCACGCCCTCAACGTTCGTGGTGATAGCTTTGCTTCATGTCCTGCTCAGAAAATGCGTCGGCAGGATCGTACGGGAGAGCAAACCATGGAGCGCATCGAGCTCATGGAGCGGGTCTTCTTGCCGCGGATGAGCGTCGCAGGGTCGACTCGGGAATCGCCTGGATGAGAACCCTGAAGGACGTGCGGGCGTTCTCATCCGGACGATTCGCGAGTCGGCCCTGCGGCCCTCGGCCGCCCGGCCCGGTGGGCCGGGCGACGCTCATCCGCGTCATCAGCTCGCGCCGGTCGAGTGCAGTGCAGGGAGGTTGGTGCTCCATGGCCTCGATGAGCTCCACGGTCGAAAGATTCTCATGCTTCGCGGTGAGCGCAGCTCATGAACACCTTCATGGTGAAAAGCCCTTCTTCATCCTTCGTGGTTCCAGGTCACCGGGCCGTGCCCATGCCGGTCAGGTTCTTCCCGAGTTCGATCGCCTTCGCCACCCGCCCCGACGCCACGTCGATGATCGCCAGCGATGCGGCGCCGCCGGCCGAGGTGCCCGGCATCGTATGTCCCGCGTGCGCCGGATCGGCCATGTGATCCATCTTGTTGTTGTTCGTCACGAACGCCGTCGATCCGTCGGCGGAGAAGACGACCTGATGCGGCTGCTGAAACGCCGCGTCCTCGATCCGCCGCACCTCGGTCCAACCGGCCGTCTCGAGCACCACGATCTCGTTCGTGCTCTTCACCGGCACGTAGACGAAGCGTCCGTCGGGCGTGAACGTCGGATCGAACGCCATCTTGCCGACGCTCACCGTCTTCGTGAGCTTCGGTTTGGCCGGCTCGGCGAGATCGAACACGAGCACCTGCCCCGAGATCTCCGCCGTGGCCACCAGCGTGCGTTCGTCGCGCGAGACCGCGAACTGCACGAGCGAGTGCGTCGGTCCGGCCACGTCGATGATCTGCACGCGCTGGTCCTCGAGCCCGATGCTCGCGATGCGGTTCTCGCCGAGGCTGCCCGTATACGCGAAGCCGCGCGCGACCGCCATCGGGTGCGGCCGCGGAAACAGCACCTCGACCTCGTCCCCCGTCATCGTCCGCCGATCGAGGATCGCGATGCGCTTGGGAGGATTGACCGCGCTCATCGAGCGGCTCACGAGCAGCTGAGTCGCCCCCGCGAGCGCCAGCATCCCCGGCGTCTCCATCTCGAACTGTCCGACCACCCGGTCCTGCGCGTCGAACTTCAGCACGCGATTCGCGCCGATCAACGACACGTACCAATGCGCGCGATCGGGTTCGACGACGATGTAGTGCGGTTTGGCAGTGGCGGGGAAGCCGAGCTTCGTCAGATCGATCGTGCGGACGATGGCTCGCGTCCCCATGTCCACCACGGCGACCTTCGCGTCGTCCTGGACGCAGACGTAGAGCAGGCCCGCGGTCTGAAGACCGCGGGCTCCATCGTGCAGTCCCGCGGTCTGAAGACCGCGGGCTCCATACAGCGCCGCCGCGGCGAGTGCCAGCGCCGTGACGCGGAACACGCGGGAGACGCGCATGGGCCTACCGATCCGCGAGCTTCACGATGAACAGACCCTGCTCGATGCTGTTCACGATGATCGTGCCGCTGCGGAAGAACGGATACACGCTCCACGCGCCGTTGTAGCCCGAGCGGTTCTCGGTGTACGGCGCGGTGTCGAAAAACGCGATCTCGCGGGGATTGAGCGGGTCCTTGATGTTGAGCACGCGGAGCCCGGACCGGTAGTTCGCCTGAAACATCAGATCGCCCTTGATGTAGAGGTTGTGATCCGACGTCGCCTCGACGCCGAGGTGCTCCTTCGCGAGCTTCGGGTTCTCGAGATCCGTCAGATCCCAGATCATCGTCCGCGTCTTCGGGATCCCGCGCCCTTCGTCCGCTTCGTCGTCGAGGAAGAAGTAGCGATGGTCGTCGGTGAACCATCCCTGGTGCGCGTAGGCGACGTTCGGATAGGTCGCCCGCGACAGCGCCTTCGGGCTGGCCTTGTCGGTGACGTCCGCGATGCTGATCGAGTTCTCGTTCGACCCGACGCAGATCTCGCGGTTGCGGTAGCGCTTGTCGGGTCCGCGATAGGTGACGCACTGCGCGTCGTGCGAGTAGCCGGTGCCCGCGCGCCCGGTGCTCGTGTCCGCGAAGCACCCGGCGAACTTCGGCTGCTTCGGCTCGCGGATGTCGATCATGTGCAGCCCGCCACCGCACGTCGTGCCGCCACCGCTCGATCCGACCGAGTAGGCGAATCCGCTCTCCTCGTTGATGACGATGTTGTGCGCGCTGTTGATCTCGCGGTAGATCGCGTCGTACTCGACCTTCATCGGCAGTCCGTTCGGCTGCGGCTTCAGCGTGCGCAGGCGCGTCAGGTCGAAGACCTGCATGCCGTGCGGGCCGGCGCCGTCGGCGACGATGAAGGTGTGATCCTTGTAGACCTTCATGTCGCGCCAGCTGTTGGGCCGCGCGCCGTCGGTGAGCGGCAGATCCGCGACGGCGAGCGGACCCGTCGCGTTGGTGATGTCCACGAACGTCGTGCCGTCGCGGCGGCCGACCAGCGCCCACTCGCGCTTCGTCTGCGGATCGGTCCAGCCCCAGATGTCGTTCATCTCGACGTAGTGGCCGTCGTGCGTGAGGCGCGAGGGCGGCAGGAACGCCTGCAGGTCCGCGGCGCCGCACTCGAACATCTCGATCTTGCCGCCGCTCGTGCAGCGCTTCTCGTCGCCGGTCATCGCCGCGATCTCATCGAGCGGAGGCGTGAGCATCGGCTGCTCGGCCCATCGCCCGGTCGCGTCGCGCTCGTAGATGACGACGCCGCCGGTGCTGCCGGCGCCGGTGGCGCCGGCCGCGGCGATGTTGCCGCGCATCGAGATCGACACGCCGGCCGTGGACGACGGCTCGGCCGGCCCGAGCAGCGACAGCGAGGCCGGATCGAAGCCGGTCTCCGTGCGCGTGAAGACGAACACGCGGCCGGCCCCGGCCGCACCCGGCGCGCCGATCCAGATCTCGCGCGCATCGCCGGCGACGGCCGCGCCGAACCGATCGGCGCGCGTGCTTGCCGGCGGCGCCAGCCGCGCGATCTCCTGCCACGTGAAGTTGCCGCCGCCCTGACGGCCGCCCTGCGCCCCGGCGGGGTTGGCCCCACCGGCGGCCGCGGCGCCGCCTCCGCGTCCGCGTCCCTGCTGGACGCGCCGGAAGACGTAGGCCGCGCCATATCCACCCGCGTCGCCGGGCGCGGTGACGATCGCCTGATCGTCCAACCGGACCAGCGAAGTTCCGAAGGTGGCGTTCGGCTGGCCGCCGATCGGCGCGAACGTGCGCCGCGACTGCCACGCGCCATCGGCATCCACCTCGAACTCGTGCACCACGCCCGCGCGCTCGCCCTGACCGATGGCCGCGATGAGCACGGCATTCTCGGTGGCGGCGATCGCCGCGCCGAAGCCGTTGCCGGCCGAGGTCGCGGACTCGGCCGAGACAAGGGTCGAGTGATACGCATACTGACCGGACGCGTCGCGCTTGAAGGCGTACACGGCGCCGGCCGGCAGCGCCGGCGGCGCCTCGGCGCCCGCGCGGCCGCCGCCTCCGCCTCCGCCCGCCCGTCCGCGTCCGCGGCCGCCGATCTGCACTTCGCGTCCCACGAGCAGCCACTCTCCGGCCGCCGCGAGACCTGACCCGAATCGGACCGGATCACCGGGCACCGACGTCGCGGACACCACGCCGGCGTGCGACCAGTTCGATCCCTGCTTCGTGAAGACATGAACCGACGCGTCGCCGCCGGTCACGAACAATCGCGATCCATCGGACGCAAGCGCCTGCCCGAACCGATCGCCGACCGCGGCGGCCGGTGCGGTGAGTACCGCGGCCTGCTGCCAGGCGCCGCCGGTCTTCCGATAGACGTAGACCATGCCGGGGCGGAACTGATTCGCCGCTTCGCCGACGAACACCTCGCCCTCGCCCACGAGGACCGCGCCGCCGAACCCGACCATGCCAGAGGCCCGCGCCTCGGTCCCCGGCCGGTTCACCTCCGCGGCCACGAAGGCACCGACCAGCACCGTGCTCCAAATCAGAATCTGACGCACAGACGACATAGCAACTCCTGCAAACGGCTGTGAAACTCTTGCAATCCGGAGAGCCGAGTCTAGCATCCCGGGTGTCTAAACCGGAGCGGGTCGCCATGCCCATTCACGCGCTCACCGGGATCTGTGCGGGACTGGCTGGACTGCTCATGGCCGGGGGCAGTACCGTCCGCCAGTCCACCCCCCCGGTTTTCATCCCCTACCCCGGTCCGGTCGTCGCGGCCGCTCCGATGCCGAAGGGAACCGGCGCCCTGGCCGGGCGGGTGCTTGATGGCCGGTCGAATCGTCCGGTCGCGGACGCGATCGTCACGATTGCGCGCGAGGGCGCGTTCCTCCGGATGCTGACCAACGGACAGGGTGGCTTTGCGTTTCCCGATCTCCCGAGCGGGACCTTTTCCATGACGGCGACGCTCGGCGGCTACTCGTCCGGCGCGCTCGGCCGCATGCGCCCGGGCGGGCCGTCTCAGACCGTCCGTCTCGACGACGTCGAGCGGCTCACGGATCTTTCCATCACGATCTGGCCGCTGGCGGCAGTCGAAGGCGTGGTGGCCGACGATCGCGGCGAGCCGATCGTGGGAGTGACCGTGCGGGCGTATCGCCGATCGTACGAGCGCGGACGCCCCTCGCTGACGGCCGGCCCCGCGGACAGGACCGACGACCGAGGCGTGTTCCGCATTGCATCACTCGAGCCGGGCGACTATGTGCTCGGCGTGCCCATGACCACCTACACCTGGCCCGCGTCGCTCGAGAACCACCTGCTGCTCGGCGGCGAGCATCCGCGGGACATCGCGGCGTCGTCGGTTGGTGAACTTCCCTCGCTGTTCGGATCGGGCATCCAGTTGAGCGGCGCGTCGTCACTGGTCGTGCAGACGGCCGATCGCTCCGCGCCCGCGGTGCCGACGGGCGATGGTCATGTGTTCGTCTATCCCGCGCAGTTCTTCGCGGGCGCCGCGGCCGCGTTGGACGCCGCCGAGCTGGCGCTGGGCGCCGGCGACGAGCGGGTTGACGTGCGTTTCACGCTTCGTCTCGAGCGCGGGCACAACGTATCCGGCGTGGTGAGCTCGGCGTCCGGCGCCGCGGACGACCTCGTCCTTCGTCTTTCGCCGGCGGGCGCGGCCGAGACCACAGCGCCGGTCGATACGGCGGTCGCGGTCACCGACGCGCGCGGCCGGTTCGTCTTCGCCGGTGTGCCGCCCGGGCCGTACGTCGTTCGGGCGGCGCGCATGCCGCGCGGCGAGTTTGCGGCGACGCCGGGCGGCACGGTTGTGGTGTCCGGCGCGGCCGTGCGCCAGGCGGTCGAACGGCCGCTGCCCCGCGAGACGATGCAGTGGGCCGAAGAACCGGTCACGGTCGGCGATCGGGATCTCGACGACGTGCGCGTCACGCTGCGATCGGGCGCTCGCGTGCGGGGGCGTGTCGAGTTTCGCGGCACGCGGCAGCAGCCGTCCGCCGAGGCGATCGCGCGCATCCGCATCCTGCTCGACCCCGCTGACGGCCGCACCGCGGCGCTCGCGCCGGCGCCGCTTCGCGGCCGCGTCGAAACCGATCTCCAGTTCGCGACGCTCGCCGCGCCAGCCGGCCGGTACCGGATTTCAGTCGGCGGCCTGCCGGGTGGATGGGTGCTGCACGCCGCGACGGCGGGATCGCGCGATGTGTCGATTCATCCATTCGATCTCGATGCGGCCGATCTCCGCAATGTCGCGCTCGTCTTCACCGATCGTCCCGCGGGCGTGTCCGGAACGGTTTCGGGGCCAGCCGGCGCTCGCGATTCGACCGCGGCGGTCATCGTCTTTCCGGTGGATCGGTCGGCCAGCGACGGCGCTGGGTCTGCTCGCCTCGTGCGTCACGTGCGGACCGATCGTGCCGGGTCGTTCGTCGTCTCCGGCCTGCCGGCGGGCAGCTACTTCGTCGCGGCGATTCCCGAGGCGATGGCGGCCGGATGGCAGGCCCCCGCGTTTCTGGACTCGCTCGCTCGCGTGGCGACTCGCGTCGAGATCACCAATGGCATGACGCCGCAACTCGCCCTTCGCACGATTCGGCCAGATGCTCGCTGACTTCCGGATCGCCGTGCTGTGCACGATCGTGCTCATCGTGCCTCAGGCGCGCGATACGCGGCCCGCTCCGCTCATCGGCACCGCGGTCCTTGCCGGACGCGTGGTTCTGTCGGATGACTCGCGCGCGCCCGTCAGACACGCGCGCGTCGTTGTGACGCGCGCGGACTTGCTCGTGACGCGTTCGGCGTTGACCGATGACGATGGGCGATTCACGGTCGGCGAGCTGCCGCCGGGACGGTACACCGTGACCGCAGGGAAGCCCGGATTCCTGAGAGGCGCGCACGGCGCGGCCGGTCCCGGCCGGCCCGGCGTTGCGATCGTGCTTGCGGCGGGCCAGCGCGCCGCCAATCTGCAGGTGACCATGGCGCGCGGCGGGGTCGTCACCGGCATCGTGACGGATCCGTCGGGACGGCCTGCCGCAGGCGTGGCGGTCCGGCTGCTGCAGTCGCGATACGAAGGCGGCGAACGGGTGTGGGCGCCCGCGTCGGCCGCCGCGGGCTCGGCGAGCGAGGTGACGGACGACCGCGGCGAGTATCGCTTTTTCGGTCTCACGCCGGGCGAATACATCGTGGGCGCCGTGCCTCCGGACGACAGCCTCGCCCCCACACGGACGATGGAGGGCGCCCGCGTCGGCTTCGTACCGATCTTTCATCCGGGAACGACGCGCGTGGCGGAGGCGGCGAAGGTGACGGTCCGCGCCGGCGAGGAAGCGGCCGGCATCAACGTGCCGCTGCAGTACGTGCGCACGGCACGCATCGAAGGGGAGATTGTCGCGCGGGACGGGATCGCGGCTCAGAACCTGCGCGTCGCCCTCGTGCCGGAGATCTTCCCGCCGGCGATCGCGGCGAGCACATCGGCCTCGTCTATCGTGTCCTCGCTGCGGATGCAGGCATCGGTCGATGCGGATGGGCGCTTCGCGTTCGCGGCCGTGCCGCCAGGCCGGTACACGATCGTCGGACGCGCGGTCGAGCAGATCGCCCCGACAGCGGGGGCCTCGTACATCGCGGTCATCGGCGGCGTCACGTCGCACTGGGCGATGACCGACGTCATTGTGGACGGCAGCAATGTGAGCGGCGTCGTCCTCACGCTCCAGCCCGGGCTGACGGTGGCGGGGCGCGTGCGGCTCGAGCGTGCGCCCGGCGCGTCGCCGGCGCCTGACGTCTCACGCGTGCGCGTCTACCTGTACAACGTGTCGCCGACGCGCCGCGGTTTCGGCCCGGGGGCGGTCAGCGGGGACGTCTCAGCGTCTGGCGAGTTCGTGGTCGAGGGCGTGGTGCCGGGGCGGTACCGCATCAGCGCGGCGTATGCCGGTAATCTCGCCAGTGGCTGGTCCGTCACGTCCGTTCTTCACGACGAACGCAATGCGCTCGACTTTCCGCTCGAGGTCACGCCGGACGGGAGCGTGACGGGCCTGGCAATCAGGATGACGCGCGCGACGCAGGGCGTGTCGGGCGTCCTGCTCGGCGGTGATGGGAAGCCGGCGCCGGGGCTGACGATCGTCCTCTTCCCCGAGGATCGCGCGCTGTGGGCGTCGACGGGGCGCATCCGCACCGTGCGGTCGGGGCAGGACGGACGGTACATCATCAACGACATTCGCGCCGGCAAGTACCGCATCGCCGCGCTGACGGACGTGGTGCCCGGCGACGTCGACGATCCTGCGTTTCTCGAGACGCTGATTGCCGCATCGATTCCGGTGGCGATCCGGGAAGGCGAACGAAAGACGCAGGATCTGCGCGCCGGAAAGACGCACCATTGACGGTGCGGTCGCGATAGTCTCGATCTGAACCAAGGAGGCCACATGTCAGTAGCGAAAGTATCCGAGATTACCGCGACCTCGACGAAGAGCTTCGAGGACGCGATTCAGATTGGCCTGGCGCGCGCGGCGAAGACGATCCGCAACATGCGGAGCGCCTGGATCAAGGAGCAGCAGGTCCGGCTCGACAACGGGCGCATCAGAGAATACCAGGTCAACATGATGGTCACGTTCGTACTGGACGATTAGGCGCGCCATCTGGCG
>CAZGVW010000195.1:0-8153 GCA_964529265.1 uncultured Phycisphaeraceae bacterium | reverse complement strand
AACTTAGTCGGCTCCACCGTCTGCAACTCCTTCAAGCAGGCCACAGGCATGGTCAACGAACACCTCCTCACATGCCCCCGCCGCGCGGAAATCCACAAGGCGGTATCCGGTAGGCGGTAGGCAATAGGCAATAGGCAATAGGCAATAGGCCAGAATGCTTACAGGGCGCACGGCCCGCCGCGCCCGTCGCCCCGGTAGGGGCACGGCCCGCCGCGCCCGTCGCGCCGGTAGGGGCACGGCCCGCCGTGCCCGGTTGCGGCGCCGAAGCACAACTCCTGCCCCGGGTGGCGGCCACGGCTCTGCGTGGCTATGCGATCGCGCAGCGCCCCCGACAAATCCGAAGCGCAAGCGAGGGTCATGCCCGTGCCCACTACTCACTCCCGACTTCCACCTTCTCTCCACCCGCCTCCATGGGATACCCAACCACCATCTCAATGCCATCACCACCGAACCACGATGGAAACCCCCGCGCCGTCAACCGAAACGGCACTCGCTTCGTCCCGTCCGCCTCATCCTCCCACCCCGCCGCCGACACCACATACCCAAGCCGCTCCCCCGTGCACACCAGCACGCAGAACTCCTCCGGCACGGCCTCCTCCAGCGTCTCCGGCCACCGCCCGTGCTCATCCTTGAACGCGAGGATCGTCAGGAACGCAACCGTCCCCACCCTCGCCGATTCCCGCGCCCAGATCATGTTCCCAAGCGAGACATGCATCTGATGCGCGGTTCCTGCTCGCAGCGGCCAATCGCGCCCCGCCATCGCCCGTGCAGGCCGAGGCCACGGCAACGGGAACTCCCCTTCCAACGCCGCCTCCGCCTCCTTCAGCATCGCTTCCAGGCCCCGCATCGTCTCCGGCCACCCGGGCTGCCACAGCGCCGAGATGTTGATCAGCCGGTCTCCAATCGTCGGCGGATCCATGACCCGGCTTATGCCGACGCGCTGCGCCGACCGCCGCAGCCGCCATGTCAAAGGCCGGCCCGCCACGTCGAAATACCGCGCCAGCCGCGCCTGCTGCGCGAGCCGCTCCGCCTCAATCGCCGCGGCGACAGTCAGCCGCGGCGACAACCGCTCCTCCACGATCGACGCCAGCCGCATGCACACATCGCCCGGCGGCGGAGATTCCAGCAGCGCGCGCCGCAGGCTCATGCACGTCTGGTGTCCCACGTTCCCTTCCCAACTCAGCGAGCCCGGCGTGCCCTGAAGACCCACGTGGCGCAGCGCCGCGAACTCGACCCGGAGCACGCGCTCCACGCCCTCCCAGTCTCCAGCCGCCGCGTGGATGCGCATCAGGTGAGACAACGTTCGAACGAGTGTGCGGATGGGCACAGCGGCAGCCGTGCGCACGCGGTTGATCGATCCTCTGTCGCTCGCTTCCATCGGCGCCATGCATGCCGGCGCCGCCGTCGCCCACTCAACCCCCTCGAGCAGCCCCGGCAGACGCTTCGCCAACTCCAACGCTTCGGCGTGCGGCGGATGCCCCCACTCATTCGACGCAAGTCTGTCAAGGACCCTCTGCGGCGCCAGGTCCCACCCATTCGTTTCATCCCACTCCCCGAACAGCCACTCGTTTTCCGCGATCACCCGCTCATACCGCGGCCAAGCATCCTCCCCTTCCGGCATGTGCTTCTCGCGCAACCGCTCCGCCGCGGCCACAACGTCTCCGGTCGTCGCCGGAGTCGGAAACAGCAGCGGAAACACCCCCATCACCACGCCCGCCACGGTCATCACCACCAGCGCAAAGAACACCCACCGCCCGCCGAATCTCCTCCCTCGAACTTCATCCCGCGCCTTCACCATCACGCCCCCACCCTAGGCGCTCCACTCGTTGGCGCAACACGCCCGCCCGACGAGCCCGAAGCGCAAGCGAGGGTCGCCTTGTGACGCCCTTTGCGCGCCCATTCACCGTCACTGCGCCACTCTCGCGCGCCGCGCCCCCCTGCCTTTCCCCGTCTACCGTCCGCCATCTGCCACCTACCCCCTCCGACGTGTCCACAGTGACGCGTTCTGTGCGCCATTTCACCGTCACTGCGCATTTTCCTCTTCCAACCTCTTGCCCCGCCCCGTACCATCGTCCCGCCTCCTCGCGCCCCGGCGGGGAGGCCTCCGGGACCCAGCCGCATTTCCGCAGAAGGAGGAGATTCGCCATGACCACGCCGATCACGCGCACGCTGCTCGCGTTCCTCGCTTGCGCCCTCGCCCTCGCCGCCGCCGCGTTCGCCGGCGCACCCTTCCAATACCTCTGGGACGATGGCGCCTCCAACACCAACCAGGGCCCGCCTTCCACCTTCGATCCCGACATGCTCTGGATCAACTACTTCGAGGTCGAACCCGGCGCCGAAGTCATCACCACCGTCTCCGTCGCCTTCGGCCCCACCTTCGACCCCGATCGCCCCACCACGTTCTGGCTCTTCGAAGATCCGAACGACGATTTCGATCCCACCGATGGCGTTCCGCTCGCTTCCGTCACCACCGTTCCGGGCGTTCTCGGCGGAAACGTGTTCAACCACGTCGAAATCCCGCCCACGCAGGTCTCCGGCGGCTTCTTCGTCGGCGTCAGCGCATTCCTCTTCGGCGGCGAGGATCGCCCCGCGGCGGTGGACACCAACGCCCGCGCCGATCGCTCGTGGTTTTTCTACGCGCCGGACATCAAGACCATTGCCAACGACCTCGGCAGCGCGCCGTTCTTCACGCGCATGGATGACACGCAGTTTGTCATCTTCCCGGGCGCGTTTTTGATCCGCGCCACCGGAATTCCCGCGCCGAACTGCCCCGGCGACCTCGATGGCGATGGCGCCGTCAGCGCCGCCGACCTCGCCCTCGTCCTGGGCGCGTGGGGAACCGCCAACCCCGCGGCTGACCTCGACGGTTCGGGAGACGTTGGCGCTGGCGACCTCGCTTTGCTACTCGGCGCGTGGGGGCCATGCCCATAATCACCAAGACTCTTGGAATTGCGGCGCCTTTCGATACGATTGACGCGAAAGAGAGAGATTTCCGCCTATCTCGGTTCGTGGGGGTTCGGGAGACACCGCCATGTCCTCGACGACGATATTCCGCCGCCTCGGCGCCACAATCCTGACTATCGCCGCCGCGCTCTTCTGCGCCTCCGCCGCGCACGCGCAGCGCCCCGCCAATGACGGCTGCTACGAGGCCGTCACGCTCCCCCTCCCGGGTGACGGTGGCGATTCCACCGCCATGGCGACCATCGACGCCTGGGCGGCGACCTGCGGCGCGGCGCAGAGCGCGCCGGGCGTGTGGTATCGCGTCATCGGCGATGGATCCACGATCACGGCGTCATTGTGCGGCAAGCGCACGCAGGTGGATTTTGACACCAGATTGAGCGTGTTCTGCGGCGGATGCGCCACGTTGACGTGCATCGAGGCGGCGGACGACACCTGCGCCGTCCCGGGCGGCGGCGGGCCGCCGATTCAATCGGAAGTGTCGTGGTGCAGCGAGGCCGGGCGCGCCTATCTCATTCTGGTGCACGGTTCGGGCGCTTCTGTGGGCGATTTCGTGATTTCGGTCACGTCCGACGGCGTTCCGTGCGAACCGCGGCTGAATGAGTGCGTGGATGAAACCCCCGGCGCGTGCTGCATCGGCGATGAAATCGTGATCACAGGCGCGGATTCGTGCGCGGCGATGGGCGGGGCGTATCTCGGGCCGTTCACGAGCATCGCGGGGACGATGGGCGCGACGCAGGCGCATTCCGTGAGCCTCTCGTTCCCGATTCCGAACCCCGGAATCGCGATTTCGACGATTCCCGTGCCGGATTCGTTCACTGTGGGCGATATCAACGTCGGAATCTCGATTCCGTCGCACACATCGATCGGCGACCTGCGCATCACGCTCATGCACGGCGGGCGCAGCGCCATCCTCTGGAACCGCGGCTGCCTCAGCGAGCGCGGCCTGAACGTGGTGTTCGATGACGAGGGAATCACCGTCGCCTGCGGGCCCCAGCCGGTGACGGGAACGATCAAACCTGCGTTCGGCGCCGGCGGCGCGGCGGGCGCCCTCGCCGTGTTCGACGGCCTCGATTCCAGCGGCGACTGGACGCTGATGGTGGAGGATCTCGTCGCGGACGACAGCGGCCTCTGGACCGGCTGGAGCGTGCGATTGACCGCCGCGGGCGAACCGGCGACATGCCCCTGCGCCGGCGATCTCGATGGCGACGGCGTGGTGGGCGCATCCGACCTCGCCGCGCTGCTCGGCGCATGGGGAAGCGGCGCCGGCGCCCCGGCCGATCTGGATGGCAACGGCGTCGTGGGCGCCGGCGATCTCGCCGCGCTGCTGGGCGCGTGGGGGGCGTGTTAGCGCGCCGCCGCGGTTTCGCCCCAGACTGGGAACGCCTCGCACAGTTCGCGGACTTCGCTTCGGACGCGGCGGGTTTCGGAATCGTCGCCTTTGGCCCCGAGGACGCGATCGATCCACGCGGCGATCTGGTCCATTTCGCGCTCGCCGAAGCCGCGGGTGGTGGTGGCGGGGGTTCCGAGGCGGAGGCCGCTGGTGACGCGGGGCGGGCGCGGATCCTTGGGGATGCCGTTCTTGTTCGTGATGATGCCCGCGGCTTCGAGCCATTTCTCCGCATCGGCGCCGGTGAGGTTTTCGTCGCGGGCGCGGAGGTCCACCAGCATCAAATGATTCTCGGTTCCGCCGGAGGTGATGCGGTAGCGGCGCTTCTGGAGAGCCGCGGCGAGGGCCCTGGCGTTCTGAACGATGCGGCGGCAGTAGTCCTTGAACTCGGGGCGCAGAGCTTCGCCGAGCGCCACGGCCTGGGCGCCGATGATGTGCATGAGCGGTCCGCCCTGGACGCCGGGGAAGAGGGCCTTATCGATCTTCTTCGCAAGTTCCTCGTCGTTGCTGAGGATCAGCCCGCCGCGGGGGCCGCGGAGCGTCTTGTGCGTGGTGGTGGTGACGATGTGCGCGTGCGGGAAGGGGCTCGGGTGCGCGCCGGTGGCGCAGAGGCCGGCGATGTGCGCGATATCGGCGACGAGGAGCGCGCCAACTTCATCGGCGATCTTCCGGAAGCGCGCAAAGTCGATGGTGCGCGGATAGGCGGAGTAGCCGCAGAGGAGGATCTTCGGCTTGTGCTCCTTCGCGACGCTGCGCACGGCGTCGTAATCGATGCGCTCGAAATCCGGGTGCTTGTCGTCGTAGTGGAGGGGATAGTGGACCGGGTTGTAGAAGATTCCCGAGAAGTTGATCCCCATGCCGTGGCTGAGGTGACCGCCGTCTTTCAGGACGAGTGAGGCGAAGGTGTCTCCGGGATTCATCGCGGCCATGAACGCGGCCATGTTGGCCTGCGCGCCGGAGTGGGGCTGCACGTTGGCGAAGCGGCATCCGAAAAGCTGCTTGGCGCGGTCGCGGGCGATGGTTTCGATGCGGTCGTGGAACTCGCAGCCGCCGTAGT
This sequence comes from uncultured Phycisphaeraceae bacterium, assembly GCA_964529265.1. Taxonomy (GTDB): domain Bacteria; phylum Planctomycetota; class Phycisphaerae; order Phycisphaerales; family UBA1924; genus CAZGVW01. Next base: position 2,748 of record CAZGVW010000195.1, on the reverse strand, counting down.
AGCGCGCGCCGGGGTAGCCCTCGGCGTACTTGTTGGTGAGGCACGTGCCCATCGCGTGCGTGACGGCGGGGGAGACGTGGTTCTCCGACGCGATGAGTTCGATGGTGGAGGCCTGTCGATCGCGCTCGAGGCGGATGCACTCGGCGACATCGGGGTCCTGCTCGCGGAGAAGGTCGAGGACGGCGTCGGAGATGGGGTCGTGGGGCATGTGTGGAGGCCTTGAAGCGGAGCGTGCGGAGTGCGGGATACGGAATACGGAATACGGAATACGGAATACGGAATACGGGCAGGGGATCGTATCAGCGCGTGGGTGGTGTGGGCGCAGGAGACCCGGCTCGGAGAGCCGGGCCACCAGGAAGGCAGCGGCTCAGAGGTTCATGCGGAGGATGGAGATGATGACAAGGAGGTTGGCGGCGCCCGCGCCGCCGGCGAGGCAGGCGAAGAGCCAGAGGAGGGTCGCGTTCTTCAGTTCCAGGCCGCGGCGGAGGGCGAACCACCAGAAGGCGCAGAGCCAGGCGAGGATGGCGAGGGTGAGGAGGGGGGGCCGCTGAATGAAAATGAGATCGGTCGCGCTGCGCGCGCTCTCCGCAAGCGGTGAAAAACCCGATGGACGGGTGAACCGCCCGTGCACGATCGACACGAACAGCGTGGTCGAGCAGGCGCAAAAGGCGAAGTACAGGATGACGGCGGGCGCGAGCGAATGCGCGGTTGCGCGGAGCAAGTGCACAGGGCGCACGCGAGCGCGGCGCCAGTGAGACGGCGCTACGAGGATGACCAGTGCGGCGCACAGGGAGAATGCAGCGGGGAGGAGGATGAACAGGGCTGCCACCCTGACGCCTGCCCCTTCTCCGAGGTGCTCGAATGTGGCAGGCGCAAAGGCGCTGCAGAGCGCCTCGCCCCGCAAGCCGGGCGGCGCACTCCACGCGGGCCCGCGCCACACCCTGATGAACACGTCATATGGGAAGCCGGGATCGAACAACCAGCGTGGATCGATCGGTGTATCTCGCGTGAGCCCTCGTGGCATGGCGATGCGCCGCGCCGGCGCGGTGGAGTCCATGAGCACGACAAGATCGTCGCCGACTGTGTGGCTTGTCCATCCACCGGAGGGAGGCAGGGGAAGTGTCACGCGCCCATCGGGCATCGTCACGCCATCCTTGCCTGTGCGAAGGACGGTGCGATTCGGATGGCTCATTATCGCGCTGATGCGCGTCGGCGCCGGAAGCGAAATGAGCGCTTCGACAATGCTGTACGACACGCTCGTCGTCGTGAGCGCGATGAGAAGCGGGACGAGCAGGAGCCATATCACCAGCCGATTCGGCCGCACCTGGTGGTGCACTCGCACAAGCCGCCAGAAGCGCCAGGGCATGAGGGATTCGATGAATGTGCGCAGGAGGGGGCCGAGACTCCACCATCGCTTCGCGTGCTCATAGAGCCAGGGCTGCCGGCGCAGTTGCGGGCTGAGGAGGTTGGCCCACGCGAAATCGAGCCCGCACTCGCTGCACTTGCCCTCCATCGGGCACTGGCCGTCAGGCCACGCGGCGGCGGCGCCGGAGAGGTCGTAGCCGCAGCGGGGGCAGGAGGGGGATTGGGTTGACGAGGGCGTGACGGTCAGGCGATTGACTCCCAGGATTGGGCGGGCAGGAGCGTGAGGGCGAGCAGTCCGGCGGCGAGGCCGGCGATCGACACGAAGAGCCACAGAAAGAACGGGCGAGACAACTTGACCCCGTGGTGGAGCGCGCACCACCAGAACACCGGAAGCCATACTGCGAGCAGAAGCATCGTCACCGCTTCATGCTGACCCAGGATGATTCGTTCCGGCAAAGACGGGGTGCGTATTGAGGGCGACCAGCGACCGACCGGCGCGAGTCGCCAGTTGATCTCCCAACCAACCGCGGTCCATATCCACGACAGACATCGCAAGGCGAGAAGGATCGGAATCGGCGCGAGCGACCACGATGCAATCCGAAGCGCGTGAACAGTGCGGACGCGAGCCCGGCGCCACTCGGAGGGCGCCGCCAGGAGGACGATGGCCGCGCCCATCGGGAATCCCGAAACAAAGATCAGCGTCGCGGGCGACGTGCCTCGCTTCGAGTCCCACCAGCCCACAGAAAGCACACCGAGGAACGAGCGCGCCGTTCCGATGAGCGCGTACCGGGATCTCGGCATGAAGTCGCGCCGGAGGACGGCGATGTAATCCCACGTCGGAATGCCATCCACCTTCTTCGGCCCGTAGTCCCACGGCTCATTGCGTGGCGCCACCATGTGCCACTCATCGACATGCCACTCCTCGACGATGGCGATTGTTCCGGCGACGGTCTGTTCGGCTCGTGGGCGTCTTTCGGCCCTGGCGCTGATCAGGATGTCGACCGGGCCCTTCCACGTTGTGATGCCCAGTATCGAGTCCGGTCCGGGCGGGGGCCTCACACATCTGGCGCCCGGTCGAGTCGTAGACCCAGACGATGGGGAGTGTCGCGATGGGCCTGGCGAGCCTGATCGCCGCGATGCCGCCGCCCACAAGGAAGCATGGAATGACGGCGCACAGGACGCAGAGCGGAAACCAGAGGAGAAGCCGCGAGCGCGATACGCGCGTGAGTACGTCCACCTGTTTCCAGAACCACCACGGAATCAGCGCCCGGATCGCCGTCCCCCACGCCTTGTCGGTGCGCCACCAATGCCGCGCATGCTCGTACAGCCACGGCACGCGGCGGCGCCATGGGTTCATCAGGTCGGCCCACTGGACCTCGAGCC
>CAZGVW010000194.1:0-12722 GCA_964529265.1 uncultured Phycisphaeraceae bacterium | reverse complement strand
ACCGATCGCGGGCACGACGTCGCGCTGCTGATTCCGCTCGATGCGCGCGCCTCCACTGTAGATCGCCTGGTCGCCAGCGGCCGCGCCATCGCTCCCAAACGCGACCTGATCGCGCTGGGGCGCCCGCGCGCCAGAACGCGGCAGCCGCTGAGCCGGGCGCTCGCGAAGGTTCGCGAAGATCGCCTGTGAGCTTCCTGCCGGTCTACCTGGACTCGTCGGCAATCGTGAAGCTGATCGCTCCAGAAGCCGAAACGCAAGCGCTGCTGGATGCACTCGAGCGGTGGCCGGATCGCGTGTCGTCGGCGCTGTCGCGCGTCGAGGTGGAGCGCGCCCTGTGGCGAGCCGGTGCATCGCGCGTCGTCAGGACACGAGCGGAGAACGTGTTCGCCGCCTTGACCCTCATTCGAGTTGACGCTGTGGTGCTGGCGAACGCGTCGGCGTTCAAAGCTCCCACACTGCGCACCGGCGATGCCATTCAGCTGGCCACGGCGCTGACGATGGGCGACCATCCGGAGGCGTTCATCACCTACGACGAGCGGCTCGCGTCGGTCGCTCGGGCACAGCGCTTGACGGTCCTGCATCCCGGCGCCTGAGGGAGCTCGGGCACGATGACGGCTCCACGATTTCTCGTGCTACACTGATTCACGTGGCGGACACCCAGAACATCACCTTGAGCCTGCCTCGGGCGTTGTTGAAGCGCGTGAAGCGTGTCGCCGCGGACCGCGACACCTCCGTCTCGGCGCTGATGACCGAGGCGCTGAACCGTCTGGCCGACGAGGACCGCCGCTATTCCGCGGCGCGAAAGCGCGCGCTGGCCGCCCTCCGTTCCACTCGCTCGCTCGGCACGCGCGGACGCCGGACCTGGGCACGCGACGAGCTGCATGACCGCTGACCCGCAACGCGAGTTCGTGGACGCCAACGTCCTCGTCTACGCCTTCGATGCCTCGGCTGGACCCAAACGACGAGCCGCGCAGGCGCTCCTCGAACGGCTCTGGGAGAGCAACACCGGATGCGTGAGCGTCCAAGTACTCCAGGAGTTCTTCGTGACCGTCACGAAGAAGGTCGCTACGCCATTACCCGTTGACGAGGCGACCTCACGGATTCGCGAGCTCACCGCGTGGCGGGTCTTCGCGCCCACGGCCGACGATGTCCTGGCGGCGATCGGGCTGCACGCGCAGGCGAAGATCGGCTTCTGGGACGCGATGATCGTGCTCGCTGCCGCCGAGTCCGGGTGCGATGTGCTCTGGACGGAAGACCTCGCCGACGGCCAGACGCTTCGAGGGGTTCGCGTGCGGAACCCGTTCGCCGATCTCGAGTAGGCAGCGGCGCTTGGGTTGACGTCGTCATCGCAAGTGGGATCCGGGATTGGCCTTGTCACTGAGTGACTCCGTGACGCTGGCTCAGCGGACGATCGGGGTCAAGCCGATCGTCCACGTCAGCGGCATCGTCTCCGGCTTGAAGCACACCTTGTCGTCGCACGCCTGGTAGTCGAGCGTGCCGGCGATGGTCACCGTCTCGTTCGCCACGGCGCGCTGCCTGAGCGACGGCGTCAGCGCCAGCGTGACGTCCTGCAGGATCCGGAACGGCCGATCGAACACCTGGACGCGCTCGTTCAAGGGCACGAAGAGATACTCGCGCGACGGCGGGAAGCGCGGCGCCGCCGCCTTGAAATCGGGCGAGGCGGCGAGCGCCAGCGCGATCGGCAGATAGCCCTGCTGTTCGGGGGCGTACACGTGAATGTTCGGACCCGGCGTGACGTCGGCGATGAGCGTCACGCGGTGCCCCGGCGCCGCGGTGCGGTTGGACAGACTGAGTCTGGCGCGAAGGTGGCGGCCGGCGACCTCGATCGATCCCGGCGGACCGGCGGCAGCCGCGTCGATCGTCGTCAGGATGCTGGCCGCGGTCTCGCGCTCCTGGTAGGCGGCCTCGAACGCGCGCGACACGACGCGCCCGCCGCGATCGATCACGAACGTGCCGGGATGCGGCACGCCGGACGCGCGGCCGGTCGCGTCGCGATTGCGGAGTCCCCACGCGTCGATCGTCTTCGACCCCGCGTCCGACAGGAGCGGGAAGGTGATGCCGTGTTTGTCCGCGAAGGCGCGCAGCGTCTCCACGCTGTCGTAGCTGATCGCGGCCAGCCCCAGCTGCTGTTTCCTGATCTCTTCGATGCTGCGTTGCAACTCGACCAGTTGCGTGCGGCAGTACGGTCACCAGTCGGCGGACCGGAAGAACACCAGCATCGTGCCCTTCGGTCCGGCCACCGTCTCGAGCGACTGCGTCTGCCCGGTCTGATCGATCAGCCGGAAATCGATCGCCGGCTGACCAACCTGCGGCCCGATCCTGGCGACGTCGGTCTGCGCGCACACGGCCACCGCCAGCACCAGCACCAACGCGACGGGCGACCCTCTGCGCATCCGTCTCACGCACCCATCATGACATCGTCACGTGTCTTTTTTCCGAGAAGCGTCCGGCAGCGCCTCGATGTCGGCGCACTCGGCCGCCAGATGACTCCGGACCGGCTCGTCATCCGGCTCGAGCCGCTCGCGCATGAGCCCGAGTGACAGCTTCGCCAGAAGGACTTGGCGCGCCAGGTCCCTCAGCGGCAGCGCCACATCCCTTGAGCGTCAGCCTTAAATCCTTCAAGCGATAGGCGTAGGATGCGCCATGCCCGATCTGCGTGATGCGCTCCGCGGGTGGCGCCGCGCGCCCCTTGTGGCCATCACCATCGTTTCCACCGTCGCGCTGGGACTCGGACTGGTCACGGTCGTCTTCACCCTGCTGAACTCGCTGCTGTTCCACGTCGATGCGGTGCGCGATCCCGACTCGCTGGCCGGCATCGAGCGGCCACGGCAGCCCGGCGCCGACGATCACATCCCGTTCACCGTCTCCGAATACCAGGCGATGCGCCGTGAGACGAGCGTGTTCACCGACGTCATCGCGTTGCTGCGAGGGAACCGGACGCGCATCGACGGGCGGGCCATGAGCTGTGTGCTCGTCAGCGGCAACTTCTTCCAGATGCTCGGCGTCAACACGCCGCTCGGCCGGCCGCTCGCGCCGGGTGACGACGAGTTGCAGGCAGCACGGGACGTGCTCGTGCTGAGCCACACGGGCTGGACTCGCTGGTTCAACAGCGATCCGCTCGTCATCGGCCGCACGGTGCTGATCAATGGCCGGCCGTTCGCCATCGTCGGAGTCGCGCCGCCGGGGTTTCGAGGACTCAGCATCGGCACACCCGATTACTTCGCGCCGCTCTCACGGGTCGCGCACTTCCGCCCCGCGTATCGCGGCAGACAACACGATGTCGCCGTTGACGTCATCGGCCGGTTGAAGCCGGACGTCTCGGTCGACGCCGCGGCCGGCGCGCTCACCGCCTGGGCATCGGCACGGCCCGCGCCGGCGCAGCTGACCGGTCCGCTGACCATTCGGCTCGAGCCGAGGAACGGCACGGTGGCGAACGACATGGGCGAAGTCTTCCTGATCTTCACCCCGCTGTTCGTGGCGTTCGGACTGATTCTCGCGATCTGCTGCGCCAACGTCGTGAACCTGCAGCTCGCGCGCGGCCTTTCGCGTCAGCGTGAGATCGGCACGCGGCTGTCTCTCGGCGCCTCGCGATCGCGAATCGTGAGGCAGCTCGTGACCGAAAGCCTGCTGCTGGCGGTGGTCGCGGCGGCGCTTGGTCTGATCGTTTCTCGCGTGACGCTCGCCGGCGCGTTCTACGCCGCCACCACCGCCTTGCCCGTCGAGATCGCCGAAGGGATCAGCCTCGCCTTGCCGCCTGTGGACTGGCGCGTCGTCCTGTTCCTCGTGGCGGGCGCGTGCGTGTCCACGCTGTTCTTCGGACTGGCGCCCGCGCTGCAGACCACGCGGCTGGACCTCGTCCGGACGATGCGCGGCGAGGTACGGAGAGATGCGCGTCCCGGGCGTGTGCGCAACCTGCTGATCGGCGCGCAGGTCTGCGCGTCGGCGGTGCTGCTCATTAGCGCGGCGGTGTTTCTGAGGAGCGCCATCGCGGCATCGGCAGTCGATCTCGGCATCCGCACGACGGACACGATCAGCGTCGCCGTAGCGACCGAGTCCTCTCGCGCCGCCGTGGTCGGTGCGCTGCGGACCGATCCGTCGGTGGCGGGGATGGCCGCATCGCAGCCGGGTGCGCTCGGATCACCGCGGCCCGCATTCGCAACGGTGGGTGGGCGCCGGGTTCCAGCCGGCTACCGATTCATCTCGCATGAGTACTTCGACGTGGTGGACATTCCGGTGATCAGAGGGCGCGGCTTCGACCAGTCCGAGCGGACGGTCGACGCAGGCGTGGTTGTGATTTCCGAGACTGCCGCGCGTGAGCTGTGGCCAGGTCAGTCGCCGCTGGGTGAGACGCTGCAGCTGGAGATGGCCGCCGGACAGGTGCGAGCAGTCACGGTGATCGGCATCGCGCGCGATGTGCCGGGATCGCGATTCGGCGACTGGCCGCGTGCCGGCGTGTACCTGCCAACCAGTGCAGACGCGACGGGAACCGATCTCACGCTGCGCGTCCGCGGGAACCCGGATCAGGTCCGCCTGGCGCTCTTCGATCGACTGACCGCGGTCGATCCGGCGCTCGACGACATCGCCACGCTGCGCGGTCAGTCGCGGATCGAGATCTATCTGCTCGGACTCGCCTTCTGGATCGCAGTCGTGCTCGCCGGACTGGCGCTCGCGTTCACGTTGTCCGGCCTCTTCAGCGTGCTCTCGTTCGTCGTGGAGCAGCGGCGCAAGGAGCTCGGGGTCCGCCTGGCGCTCGGCGCCACATCGCGGAGCGTCACCGGACTCGTGCTGTCGCGAGTGCTCGGGCTGGTCGCGCTCGGTCTCGCGTGCGGCGGCGGGCTGGCGGCGGCACTGACGCTGGTCCTGCGTGCGACGCCGCTGGCGTCAATGACCGCCGGTGTCGTGCACGTGTTCGATCCCGTCGCCTACGCCGGCAGCACGCTCTGCATCGTGCTCGCCTGCCTGGTGGCGGCGTGGCTGCCCGCCCGGCGAGCGGCGAGGATCGATCCGATCGCGGCGCTCAGGGAGAACTGACGAGGCGTCGCCGTCAAGAACAGGCTTCGCCTGGAGGCACGGGCGCTGATGCTGGAAGCAAGGGCGCCTCTTCCGCCCTCAGCAGCGGCTCGGCGCGGATCTCGTGGCCGATGAACAGGCGCACGAGCGACGTGCGGTCGCGAATGCCCGGCATGTCGCCGTAGAGAAGCGACGTCAGAAACGAAAAGACCGCGACGGTGACGGTCAGCCCCAACCCGAGGCAAACGACGACGGTCGCATGGTAGGCTTCCGGCTCCGGGGCCGCGTCCTTCGACGCGCATCGCGCGTGATGCCGTCAGCGCGGGAAGGAAGACACGCCATGGACACCAAGACCACCGCCACACCGCCGCCGCCCGCGACCTCCGCCATCGATACCCGGGCGCAGGGGGACGACAGCGCCGGCAACATCGACAAGGTCCGCGACATCCTGTTCGGCGGCCAGATGCGCGACTACGAGCGGCGCTTCCAGCGGCTCGAGGAGCGCCTCGTACAGGAAGTCGGCGAGCTGAAGGACGACGTGCGCAAGCGGCTCGCGGCGCTCGAGCAGTTCCTGAAGCAGGAGGTCGCGTCGCTGGCCGATCGCATCACGACGGAGCACGACGAGCGGACGAATGCGACCAAGGACCTGTCGCGCGAGGCGCGCGAGAGCGCGATGGCGTTCGAGAAGAAGACCGGCCAGCTCGACGATCAGATCGGGCGCGTGCAGCGCGAGCTGCGGCAGCAGATCCTCGAGCTGCAGCAGCGGATGTCGGACGACCTGCGCGAAAAAGTCGACGAGGTGCTGGCGCGGCTGACGCGGGAAGCGACCGAGCTCCGCAGCGACAAGACCGACCGCGCCACGCTGGCGGCGCTCCTCACCGAGATGGCGATGCGGCTCAACAACGAGCTGACCATCCCCGGCCTCGACAATGGTCGCCACGGGTGATCGACTCGCGCCGCCCGGGGATCGCGCGCCGGGCGGAACCGGCGATCACGATCAGGACCCGGACGACGAGCTCTCGTCGCTCCGGACGATCCTGCTGGGCACCGAGCCGCAGCGCATGGCGGCGCTGCAGGCACGCCTCGAGGACCCGGTGGCGCGCGCCCAGGACATCGGCGAGGTGCTACCGCAGGTGCTGCTGCGCCACGCGCACGATCCGCAGTTCACGCGCGCGCTGACGCCGCCGCTCGAGCAGGCGATCACCACCTCGGTCAAGCGCAATCCGAAGCCGCTCGCCGACGCGCTGTTTCCGGTGATGGGCCCGGCCATCCGCAAGGCGGTGGCCGCGAGCCTCGCGAGCATGGTCGAGTCGCTCAACCGCACGCTCGAGCACTCCTTTTCGCGCCGCTCGATCGGATGGCGGATCGAGGCGCTGCGCACGGGCAAGTCGTTCGGCGAGATCGTGCTGCTCGAGACGCTGCTCTACCGCGTCGAGCAGGTGTTCCTGATCGATCGCCGGAGCGGCCTGCTGCTGCAGCACGTGCACGCGGGCGCGCCCGGCGTGCAGGACGCTGACATGGTGTCGGGGATGCTGACGGCGATCCGCGACTTCGTCCACGACTCGTTCCGCGTGTCGACGAGCGACGGCCTCGAGTCGCTGAAGGTCGGCGAGCTGTCGGTCTGGATCGAGCCGGGACCGCACGCCATCGTCGCGGCGGTCATCCGCGGCGCGGCGCCGGGCGACGTGCGGCGGACGCTGCAGGACGCCGTGGAGACGATCCATCTCGAGTTCGCCGGGCCACTCGCGTCGTTCGACGGCGACGCCAGCACGCTCGACGGGTGCCGGCCGGCGCTCGAAGCGTGCCTGCAGACGCAGTTCCGCGCCGGGGAGCGGAAGCAGCGCTCGCGCGGCGCCTGGCTGCTGTTCGGTGCGGCGGCGGTCGCGCTGCTCGTCTTTGGCGGCTTCGCCTACCGCGCGCGGGCCCGCGACGCGCGGTACCTCGAGGCGCTGCGCGCCGAGCCGGGCATCACCGTCGTGTCGGCCGATCGATCGGGCGGCCGGCTCGTCGTCTCCGGCCTGCGCGACCCGCGGGCGCGCCATCCGGAGTCGCTCCTGTCGCAGGCGGGGCTTTCCGCATCCTCGGTTGAGGGGCGATGGGCGCCGTACTACGCGCTCGATCCGCCGCTGGTGCTGGCGCGGGCGCGCGATGTCCTGCGGCCGCCGGATGGGACGACGCTGGAGTTGAGCGACGGCGTCCTGTCGGCGCGCGGCACTCCGCCGTCGCCGGCGTGGGTCGCCGAGGCGCGGCGGCTCGCGCCGCTCGTCGCGGGCGTGACGGCGTTCGATGCCGCGGGCGCGCTCGCGCCGTCGATTCGCGGCGTCATCGCGCGGCTCGAGCAGCAGGCGCTGCTCTTCGTCAAGGGCCAGCCGCGCCTCGCGGCCGGCCAGGACGAGCGACTGCGCGACCTCGTCGGCGACGTGCGCGCGCTCGACAGCCTCGCACAGGCGGCCGATCAGCGGTACCGCGTGGAGATCGTCGGCCACACCGACGCCGACGGTCCGGACGAGTCGAACGTGCCGCTGAGCCTGGCGCGCGCCGGCGTCGTGCTCGACGCGATCGGCGCCGACGCGCTCCGCCAGCTCGAGTTCGCCGCGTCGGGCTCCGGCAGCGGCGCGCCGGCCGTCGCCGGCGAGACCGAGGCCGACAAGCAGCGGAACCGCCGCGTCACGATCCGCGTGACGCCGCAGGCCGGCCGGGACGCGCGATGATCCAGAAGAAGATCTGCATGCTGGGCGCGTTTGCCGTCGGCAAGACGAGCCTCGTCTCGCGCTACGTCAGCAGCATCTTCTCGGACACGTACCTCACGACCGTCGGCGTGAAGGTCGACAAGAAGCAGATCGCGATCGACGGGCGCAGCCTGACGATGATGCTCTGGGACATCGCCGGACAGGACGACTACCAGACGGTGCAGCCGTCGCACCTGCGCGGCATGGCGGGGTACCTGCTCGTCGTCGACGGCACGCGCCGGGCGACGCTCGACGTCGCGCGCCAGCTGCAGGAGAAAGCGACGGAGACCGTCGGACCGGTGCCGTTCATCCTGCTGCTCAACAAAACCGACCTGCAGGATCGATGGGAGATCGACGAGCCGGCCTTCTTCAAGCTCGCCGACCAGGGCTGGCGGGTCGTGAAGACCAGCGCGAAGACGGGCGAGGGCGTGGAGCGCGCGTTCGAGCTGCTCGCGCAGGCGATGCTCCAGGCGCGGCCGTCACTGTGAGCGAACCCGCATGAGCGATTCCGTCCTGGCCCGCCTGCTGCACGCCCTCGACCTCACCGCGATCGAGCGGCGGCGCGATGGCGCGTTCTACCTGCTGACCCCGGCGCCCGACTGGCTCGCGCATGCCTTCGACCTGGCGATCGACAGCGCGCCCGGCCGGATCGACGGCGCGATGCCGTTCCTCGATCACTTCCTGCACCAGGCCGACGCGGTGTGGCACGACGGACCGCCGGCCTCGGCGTCGTCCGGGCCGTTCGTCGCGACGATCAAGCGCGAGGAGATCCTGATCAACGCGCACGCGAGGACCATTCAGGATCGGCACCTGCTGGTGATCGAGCGGCTGACGGGCACGGCCGACACGCGGCCGATCCTGCAGAAGGCGCGCGAGCACCTGCTCGACCACGAGCAGCTCGTGCGCCGGATCGGCGCGGTGCAGGCGCCGGCCGCCGTCGTGGATCGCGGGATCAAGCAGCTCCTCGAGTCCGCGCTCTCACCCGAGCAGCGCGCCATCGTCGACGCGATCGATCGCGCCAGCACGGACGTGCAGTCGATCCTGGCGACGCTGCCGTCGCCGCCGCGGCAGCACCGCCGGCAAGTCAAGAAGAGTAGAACGTAGGGCGCACCTAAAGGCCGCGCTACGTACGGCGGGCCATGATCGACAGCGACACGGGCGAATCTACGAAACGGGCGTAGCGCTCCGCGGCATCGTCGAGCTCGCGGCGATCGCGCGGCGTGAGGCGGCGATACGGCACCACCTCGATCGACATGGAGCGCGCAGCAGGCCTGACCCTCCACGTGCCCGCGACCTGGCCGTCGATCGCCAGCGCGTGCGGGTACTGGAAGCGCTCGCGCGAGCGGAACGACATCATCGCGTTCGCGCCATGCGGCACCGCGACGCGATCGCGGTAGGCCACCAGATATTCGTCGTAGATCGGCAGCAGGAGCACCCGACGTCGACGCGGCGAGCCGGTCCTCGATCCTGCGGCTGACCAGTAGGTCAGGCCGTCGATTTCCGTTGATATCAGTTTCGGCCGGCCTGAAGGCCGGCCGCTCCATGTCCCGCCGCTCCAGATGTCGATCCCGCGCTTCGCGTCGGGCGTCCTGAGGCCGGACCACCACACGAAGTCGCGAATCGTCGCCGGCCCGTGGCTTTGGAAGTACCGCCGCGCCAGCTCCGCCATCGCCTCGTCGCGCGACAGGCGCGGCGACGCGGGCACGCGCTCGTCGAACAAGGCATACGTCGATTGCTTCGCGCGGCGCGGGCCGCTGCAGATCGCGCGCTCGAGCTCCGCGTACAGAAGAAGATGCGCGAGGCGCATCGGGTCGAGCGCCATCCCGGAGCGCGCCAGGCGATCGCGGAGCTCGGCTCGCGTCAGGTGCTGTCCGTCGCGCAGCGCCCGTTCGACGATTCTCGTCCCGCGCCGCATCACCGGCGGCTCGAGGCCGATGCGGCGGTCGTAGGTCGCCATCCGCCTGTGCACCTGCGGCGCCGTCAGCTCCAGCAGCCAGCGGCAGTCCTCCGCCGCGACGAAATGCCATGTCGGGCGCATCGCGTGCGTCCGCACGATCCGCCCTTCGTCCAGTGCCTGCTGCACGTCGGCGTCGGTCGTGCCGTCGCGGGTGCGCAGGCCGAGCGCCCACTTCGCGGGCGCGTACTCCTGCGCCTGCACGGCGCCGAGCCAGCGGACGATGTCGGCTGGCGATCGACGACTGGCGCGGGTGATGAATTGATTCCTGAGCCTCTGCTCGACAATCGCGGCGATCACGTCATCTGGCCGGCGCGCCAAAGCCCGACGCGCCCTGCGTACATCACGTGGTGCTGGCGGCTTGCGGCGCGGGGATGGCGCCGATCTGCTGCATCAGCAGGAGCATGTCGGCTTCCTCGCGGATCTCGAGGACCTGGCCGCCGGCGATGCGCACGATCGAGATCTGGCCGATGGCGATCGGCTTGCCGCTCGCGGGGACGCCCTCGAAGTCGCCGGTGTGCGTGCCGCGATCGGTGCAGCGGACCACCACGCGATCGCCGATCGCCAGCGTCTCGTGGATCTCGTGGCGGAAGTCTCCAAATGACTGGTACACCCCGCGCGCCAGCGCCAGCATCTGATCGCGATCGAGCACCTGGTTGCTGAAGTAGAGCTTGAAATCCGCACTCAACAGCGATGCGGCTTCATCGAACCGCTGCTGGTCCAGCGCCTCGAACAGACGCAGGGCGATCTCCGTGTTTCGCTCGGTCGAGGTTGCGGCGGCGTCGGTCATCGTCTCTCCTCCTTACTCGGTGATCGCCGAGCTGAAGCTCGGCGCTACTTTACTCGGTGATCGCCGAGCTGAAGCTCGGCGCTACGTACGTGGGCAATGATCGCCGACCTGAAGGTCGGCGCTACGTACGTGGGCGCTATGTACGTCTCTTATCGCGTCGCCACTCGGGTTTTCAACTCCTCGAACCAGTTCAGCACGACGCGATACTCGGTCGGCCGTTCCAGCGCGCTGGTGGCGCGAACCGTGCGCAGGATGCGGCCGTTCACGGGCGGCAGCGCAATGCGAATCTGGTCGTTCAGTTCGTCGCGCGTGAGCATCACCGGCCGCGGCTTGCCGAAGGCGATCGTCGTCGAGGTCTCCTCGACGTCCATCACCTGCAGCTCGCTGTTGAGCGCGGTGAAATAGAGCTGACGGCCGTCGCGGCTCCACACCGGATTCATGCCGAACCCGTTCGACGCCGGGATGCGCGCGGCGTTGACGTCGGGATACGGGCGCACGAACACCTCCAGCCCGTTGTCGTTCGCCGCGTACGCCAGCCAGCGGCCGTTCGGCGACAGCGCCGGCCCCGTCTCGGGCGTGGGTCCGGCGATGAGCATCTCGACCTCCGACGGCGAGGCGAACGCGATCCGGCCGATGTCGGCATTGCCGCTGCCGGGACCCGAGGTGACGAACAGATGGCTGCCGTTCGGCGTCCAAGAGGATGGGATGAGCGCGGTTCTGGTGAGCAGCAGCGGCTTCGGCACACCCGTGCCGCTGGCGCTGATCGTGAACAGCCCGCGTGATTCGACTGGCAGCGTGCCGCTCCAGGTCGAGAAGACGATCTGCTGGCCGTCCGGATGCCAGACCGCGGCGTTCACCGGCACCTCCGGCGGTGTCAGGCGAATCGCCGTCTCGCGCACGAGGTCGATGAGCCAGACGGCGCTTGGCGTGCCTGTCCGCCGGTTGACCAGCGCAATCGCACGCTGGCCGTTCGGCGACAGGCGCAACGCCTGGTAGTTCTGCGGCGTCACGCGCGTGAGTGGCGTGTCAGTCCCGTCCGGCTTGCGCCAGGCCAGCGCCTGGGCGTTGTCGGTGGTACCCCCCGGCAGGTAGACGAGCGTGCCGCTGGCGGACACGGCGTAATCGGCGGCGCCCGACTCCTTCGTCACGACGTCCGGAATCACCTCGATGGGCGTCCCCCTGATCTCCAGCGTCTGCGGATCGAACGGCACCGCACGAATGCCGTTTCCCGTGACGTAGAGCAGATGACCCGACGGAAAGTACCGGGGCGAGAGCCCATCCTTGACGAGCACCCGCCAGGTCTTCGTCTCGAGCGAGAGCAGCGCGACGTCCCAGGTGCCGTCCTCGCGTGAGATCGTGAACAGCACATGACGCCCGTCAGGCAGATGGTGCGGCCAGAGATGATCGAGCTCGCCGTCGGTCTCGGCCGGCGTGGTGAGCACCTCGGGAGTGCCGCCGGCGGCCGGCACGCGCATCAGACCGGTTCGCGAATCGATAGTCGCAAAGACGACGGTGTCGTCGGCCGCCCAGCTGCCGCCGCGCATGTTGTTCGTGATGGGACAGATAGTCAGGGGTGGACCGCCGTCGATCGGCACCCTGCGCAGCTCGTTCGAACGTCCGGGCGCGGCGCCAGCCTGGTAGGCAATCCATCGGCCGTCATGGGAGATGAACGCGCCGCGGGGGTGCTCGCCGATCTTGCTGAGCACGGCGCCCTCGCCGCGATCGAGCGGGCGCACCGTGAACCAGCGGCCCTGCGAATTCTCCGACAGGTAGACGAGCCGGCTGCCATCGGGCGAGATGGCGATGTCCGCGTGATTGGCCTCGAGGCCGATCGGTTGATCGGGCGTCGGTGTCATCGAGAGGCGGACGATCGCCGGCGTTGGCGGCGCGTCGCGCGTGAACCGCATCGCCGCGCCCACGGCCAGGCCCGAGAGGATCGCCGCGATCGCGACGGGGATGAACATCCGGCGCGGCGACGCCGGCGCATCTCGGATCACGACCGCCGCGTCCTGCACGTCGTCGAGCTCCAGACGCGCGACGGACATCGAGTCGAGACGGCGCGACGGATCTTTGTCGAGCGCGCGCCGCAGCAATCGGTGCACCGACGGTGGCGTGTCCGCCGGCAGCGCGTCGAGCGGTGGCGTGTCCTTCAACACCGACGCGAGCACGTCGGAGATCTCCGGTCCCTCGAACGCGCGTCGGCCCGTCAACATTTCGT
>CAZGVW010000193.1:0-8508 GCA_964529265.1 uncultured Phycisphaeraceae bacterium | reverse complement strand
TCCGGTCGCATCAGTGCTTTGTTTGATGATCGTGGGGCAGTGCAGAGCCACTGCCCCACGGCACCCGATTGGCTCCTGCCCACGGCGCCCTGAGCATTCTGCCCCCGCCGCCTGCGCGTTATGCCGCGCGGCGCCCAAGTCCCGCGGCGAGGTCAGTCGGGGGGTGTGACGCAGAGGCAAGTGGTGCGGATGGGGGTATCGGCGTTGGCCCAGGCGCGCTCGAAGCGGGTTTGGATGCGATCGGCTTCGGCGGTCTCGCCGCGGGCGGCGAGGCATTGGTGGAGGCCGAGGAGGGACCAGCCGTTTTCGGGCCAGACTTCGAGGTCGCGGCGGTAGATAGGTTCGGCCTCGGAGTATCGGCCGGCGTCAACGAGGATGGCGCCGAGTGTGTGGCGGACGGGCTGAATCCACTCGGGCGGCTCCATGTAGAGGAGGCTGTCCTCGAGTTCGATGGCGGCGCGGAGTTCGGAGACGGCTTCGTCGATGTTGCCGCGGCGGTAGGCGATTTCGCCGTTCATGACATGCTCGGCGATGGAGAGGACCTTGGAGGCGGGGTTGATGGCCATCATCGCGTCTTTGGGGACTTTGCGGACGGCGGCGTGGAAGGCTTTGCGCTCGGCTTCGGCGGCGGCGAGATCATCCTTGGCGGCGTAGGCGACGGCGCGGGTGAAGCGCCAGAGGGAGCGGGAGATCGGGAGTTCCCTGGGGGGTTCGGGGAGGCTGAGGATTTCGTCCCACATGCCGAAGCGCATCATGGTTTCGAACTCGATGCCCATGTAGGGATCGATGACGGCGCCCTGGTCGCGGATGTAGTTGGCGGGGACGCCGGCGATCATGTTTCGCGCGGCCTGGAGGGCTTCCTTGCGGCGGCCCTGCATCATGCAGGAGAAGGAGAGGAAGTGATCGTTGTGGGCCATGTAGACGCGGTAGAAGCCCTGGTTGGGTGAGATGGCTTCGTATTTTTCGTCAGCGGCGGTGGCCTTGCGGTTGGCCTCGGCGGCGGCGGCCCAATCGCCGACTTGAACGTCGATGTGTGAGGGCATGTGGACGAGGTGGCTGGAGGCGGGGACGGCGTCGCGGAGACGGTTGGCGGGAGCGACGCCGCGTTCCGGGTTGGGGGAGGCCTCGACGGCGTGGATGTAGAGGTGGTTGGCGCCGGGGTGGTTGGGATCGAGTGTGAGGGCGCGCTCGAGGGTGGCGACGATGACGGGGGCGTTGCGCTTGGGGCGGCCCTGGGTGTCCCAGAGATCCCACGGCTGGAGGTCCATGAGGGACTCGGCGTAGAGGGTCATGATGTCCACGTCGTCGGGGTAGGCTTCGTAGGCGCGGCGCATGGCGTTGGCGTAGGCCTCGTTGAGGGCGGTGCGGTCGTCCGGGGGATTCTCGACGTAGCGGACGGCGACGGCGTCGATGAGGGCGCACTCGGCGGGGGTGGCGCGGTTCTTGAGGGACTGGGCCTTGCGCATGGCGGACCAGGCTTCGTTGATGGCGACGCGCGTCATGACGGGGTTGTTGATGTGGGGGCCGTGGCAGAGGGCGATGCCCCACCAGGCCATGGCGCACTCGGGATCGGTTTCGGTGGCCGCTTTAAAGGAGCGGATGGCTTCATCATGGTTGAAGGCGTACATCCAGACGAGGCCCTGATCGAACCACTGCTGGGCCTCGGGTGAGGAGGTGGAGATTGTGCGGTGGTGGTCGCCCATGCCGGTGAAGCGGTGGGCGGGGGCATCGTGGGGGGCTGTGGCGCGGCGGCCGGCCGATTGGCAGCCGATCGTGGCGACGGCGGCGGCGAGAGCGATGCACGCTGCGAGAGTGGTTCGCATGGGTGGTCCTCCGTGGGATGTCAGTATTGGGGCGCTGCATCGACGCGGCCCCCTGATCTTGGGACGTCGGGCGCTCAGTGGGCATCAGGGTAGCAAAAACGAAAGCGAGCCGGGGCCAAGGCCCCGGCTCGCGGGTGTGTTCGCGTCAGGACGCGTGTGCGGGGTCTGGCTTACCAGCCGCCGCGGCCGCCGCGGCTGCCGCCGCCGCCACCGCCGCCACCACCACCACGGCCGCCACGGAAACCACCGCCGCCGCCGCCACCTGGGCGGCTCTCGCGGGCGCGGGCTTCGTTGACGGTGAGATCGCGGCCATCAACGCTCTTGCCGTTGAGGTCGTTCATGGCGGCGCGGGCTTCCTCGTCGTTATCCATTTCGACGAAGCCGAAGCCGCGGGGGCGGCCGGTGTCGCGATCCATGACGAGCGAAGCGGAGGAGACGGAGCCGAAGGGCTCGAAGAGTTCGCGGAGCTGGGCTTCGCTGGTCTGGAACGACAGATTGCCGACGTACAGTTTCATATCGCTTTCATCCTGCCCTTGAATCATTTGGCCGGTGCTTGAACTCGGGCAGAGAAAGCGTCGGCGACCTTGGGACGCCGTCCGACCTCGGACGGCTCAAGCCTTGAGTCGGGCGTATAGTAGCCACGCGCCCGGGTCGATGCCCGGCCCCCCCGTGTCCAGCCCCCATTCCCCCGACTTCCGGGCGCCAAGAAGAACACATGCAATCAGAAAAATCTGCGGTGCAACCCCGGACGGTGAGTGTTCTCATTCCGGACCCGGATATCCATGGAAATGTGGAGGCCGGGGGCTGTGAGGAGGCGGAGCACCCCGAGGGGGAGCCTGCGGCGCGGGCGCCGTTCATCCAGCGGGCGGTGAGTCTGCTGACGGTGATCGTGCCGTTCATCGGGCTGCTGAGCGCGATCTACCTGTTGTGGGGCGTGGGTTTCGGGTGGCTGCACCTTGGGATGCTGGTGGGGGGGTATGTGCTGACGGGGCTGGGCGTGACGGTGGGGTATCACCGGCTGTTCACGCATAAATCGTTCCGGACGGGGCGGGTGATGACGCTGATTCTGGCGCTGCTGGGCTCGATGGCGGTGGAGGGGCCGATCATCCGCTGGGCAGCCATTCACAGGCGGCATCATCAGTACAGCGACCGGGAGGATGACCCGCATTCGCCGCATGGGCACGGGCACGGTGTGCGGGCGTTCCTGAAGGGGCTGTTTCACGCGCACATGGGCTGGCTGTTCGAGGCTGATCCGCCGGACATGCGGAAGTACGTGCCGGACCTGATCTCGGACCGGATGATTCGGCGCATGAGCGCGCTGTTTCCGCTGTGGGTGGTCGTCGGACTGTTGATCCCGGCTGGTATCGGCTGGCTGGTGTCGGGCTCGTGGACCGGCGGGCTGCTGGGGCTGGTGTGGGGCGGGCTGGTGCGCATCTTCCTGGTGCATCACCTGACGTGGAGCGTGAACTCCGTGTGCCACCTGTGGGGCGCGCGGCCGTTCCGCACGGCGGACCACAGCCGGAACAACACGATTTTCGGCGTGCTCGCGTTCGGCGAAGGCTGGCACAACAACCACCACGCGTTTCCGGCTTCGGCGCGGCATGGGCTGCGGCCGTGGCAGGTGGACGTGAGTTACATGGTGATCCGCGGGCTCGCGGCGGTGCGTCTGGCGCACGATGTGCGGGTGCCGTGCCCGCTCAGGGTGGCGGCGAAGGCGGATCGGTGAGCGCTATTCGAGTTCCGCGGTGAGGACGCCGAAGGGCATGGTGAGGACGGAGCGCAGGGGGATATAGCGCTCATCGTGCCAACTCTCGATCTTGTGGACGCCGAAGGGGGTCTTGAGTTCGGAGGTGTAGCGCGAGCAGGGGACTTCGGCGCCGTTGCGCTCGAGGGTGGTGTCCTCGTGGCGTTTGATCGTGTAGGGCGCGGGCTGGATGCGCCAATCGGGGTAGCCGAAGTTGAGCGCGGTGAGTTCGCGGGTTTCGCCTATTGCGAGATTCATGGCGCGGAGCGTCAGGAAATCGCCGGAGTAGGCGGTGAGGGAGAGGAAGGTCGAGGGCGTGAGCGGCGTGGCCTGGACGGGCTGGGGGTCGCCGCCGCGGATGGCCTCGGCGGTGATGCGCTCCGGGCTGAAGGTGTAGGTGGCTTCGACGGGCGGCTTGCCGTGCTGAGTCCAGAGGACTTTCTTCAGGCGGCCGTTGAGGTCGGCGTGCGCGATGATGGTTGAGGGGGGCTGGGGCGCGCCCTGGGGGACGCTTTTGGCGTGCAGGTGGAAACCATCGGCGGAGCGTGTGACGACGAAATCCTCGTGGCCGCCGGCGAAGTCGCCGAACTTGAAGGAGATGCGGCCGCGGGCGATTTCTTCGCCGGGGAGATCGACGGCTTCGGCCACGGGTTCGGGGGGCGGGGGCGCGGAGACGGAATCGCGAACACCGGCGAGGACCTGGTCGAGGTCGGCGCGATTGAAGTGCTTGCCGCGGAGGAAGACGTGCTCGATTTCGCGCGTGTTGCGGATGTCCTGGAGGGGATTGGCGCGCAGGAGGACGAGTGAGGCGGTTTTGTTCGGGGCGATCGAGCCGAAGCGATCGGCGGCGTTGCAGAAGGTGGCGGGGACGATGGTGGCGGCGCGGAGGATATCCGCGGCGGGGATGCCGGCATCCTGCCAGAGGGCCATTTCCTGGTGGACGGCGCTGCCGGCGAAGACGAAGGGATTGGCGAGGTCGGTGCCGACCATGAGCGTGACGCCGGCTTCGTGGAGCGCGGCGACGGTCTTCTGCATGAGCGGGACGATGCGAGCGGCGTGGGGCGCCCACGAGGAATAGGCGGGCGAGGCCCAGAACTGGCCCATGTGCGTGGGGACGTAGTCCATCAGGGGGTCTTCGAGCGCATCAGGTTTGTCGGCGCGGCCGATGCCGGCCATGACGACGATGGTGGGGCACTGGGCCATGCCGGAGCGGGCGATGGTGTGCGCGAGGCCGCGGAGTTGCTCGGCGGAGACTTCGTTGAAGTGCTCCCAGCCGCTGTTCAGGCGCGAGAGGGCGCGATTGCGCTCCTCTTCGTGGCCGGCGAGGGCGGCGATGGCCACATCGATGCGCATGAGGTGTTCGTTGCAGTCCTGACCCGCGGCCATGGCTTCGGCGAGCGTGACGGATTCGGGAATGTGGCCGGTGACCTTGAGGCCGAGCGCGTGGGCTTCGGAGACGGCGGCTTCGTAGACATCCTTGTTCAGGCGGCCGTAGACCTTGATCATGTCCACGCCGGCGTCACGGAGTTTGCGCACAGCGGCGCGGGCTTCATCGGGCGTATCGACGGCCTCGGAGAAGGGCCAGACGGGGGGATCGCCATCGACGATGGCGCCGGTGACGAAGAGATCGGGCCCGAGTGCTTCGCCCGCGGCGAAGGACGCGCGGAGGGCGATGATCTGATCGGTGGGCGCGCCGAGATCGCGCGCGGCGGCGACGCCGTGCGCGACGAGGAGGGGGCCATAGGTCTCGGGAGTGGGCGTGATGTGCGTGTGGAAATCGAAGAGGCCGGGGATGGCGAAGAGGCCGGTGGCGTGGATGACGGAAGTGGCGCCGTGAAGCGTTGCGCCGGGGTGTGTCTCGATGATGGAGTCGATGACGCCGTCGCGGATGATGATGTCGCGCGCGGGGAGGACGGCGCCGCGCTCGACGTCGATGATGGAGACGTTCTTGATCTGTGTGACGGCGGGCGCCTGCGCGGCCGTGGTCTGCGCGGCGGCAAGGGAGATGGCGGCGATGGGGGCGAGGAGTCGCGGCATTGGTTGTCCTCCGGGAGAAACGCGGAAACGGAAGAAGGCGGCCGTTTCGGGCAGGCCAGACAATCGTACGGATTCAGATGAGGAGTGTTTCAGGCGGGGGGCGATCCTCGGCGGCGCAGGCGGCCGCCGCGCCCATAGGATCGTGACGGGGAATGGCGTTGGTCAAGGGCTTCCGGCGGACCACGAAGGGAGGCGGGTCATGAAGCAGGCGGATGCGAATGGTGTGGTGGACGCGTTTTTGCGGGGGGACCTGTCGAGGCGGGCGCTGGTGGCGAAGTTGATGGCGATGGGCGCAGCCGCGGCAGGGTTGGGACGAGTGGCCCGGGCGGCGGCGCAGGCGGGGGAGGGGGGGCCGACGTTTGAGGCGCAGTCGGTGGATCACATTGCGCTGTCGGTGACGGACATCGGGCGCTCGCGGGAGTGGTATGTGAAGCACCTGGGGCTGCGGGTGACGAGCGAGAGCCGGACGTCGTGCTTTCTGGATTGCGGGGGGCGGGACTTCGTGGCGCTGTTCAAGGGGGAGGCGCCTGGACTGCATCATTTCTCGTTCGGGATTGCGGAGTATGACCAGGGGAAGGCGGCGGAGCGGTTGAAGGCTGCGGGTTTGACACCGAAGTTGCGGGGGCAAAGGATTTATTTCGATGATCCGGACGGGATCGAGGTGCAGGTATCGCAGGAGTGATGAGGGCGGGACGGGGGACACCGAGTCCGCAGGGCCGGACTCGGTGGCACGAGTCAGCGATTGCGCTGCGCTTCCCAGGAGAGCGCATCGCCCTCGGGGAGATTGTGCACGCCGAGGCGGCGGAGCATGTGGAGCGCCTGGGCGCGGTGGTGCATGCTGTGGGTGATGATGTGGGCGATGGCGCCGCCGTAGGATTTTTCGGTGGGCGGGTTATCCAGCGGATCGAGCCAGAGTTCATCCCAGGCGTTGCGTTCGGCGACGGAGCGGGCGATGCGCGCGAGGTCAGCCGCGGCGGCATCGAGACGGGCGATCAGGCCATCAATGGCGCGGCCCGATTCGCGCGCGCCGAGGTCATCGCGCACGGGGACGCCGGACATGAGGTCGGACCACACCTCCATGTTGCGGATGATGTGGAGGAATGTCGCGCGGAGGGAACGGCGGCCGAGGTCGAACTCGCGGTCGAGTTGCTCGTCGGTGAGTCCGCGGCTGCGCAGGAGCAGTTCGCGGGTGGTCCAGGCGTCGTGGCCGAGGAGGCGATCGAGGAGGTCCATGGGAAAGGCGTCACTTCCTGAGAGACGCCATGTCGATCACGAAACGGTATTTCACGTCGCTGCGGAGCATGCGCTCGTAGGCGTCGTTGATCTGGTCCATGCGGATCATCTCGATGTCGCAGACGATGTCGTGTTTGCCGCAGAACTCGAGCATGTCCTGGGTCTCGGCGATGCCGCCGATGAGCGAGCCGGAAAGGTGACGGCGGGGCATGATGAGGCCGAAGACGGCGAGGGGCTGCGGGTTGGGCGGAACGCCGACCATGACGAGCGATCCATCGAGGCGCAGCATGCCGAGGAGGGCGTTGACGTCGTGGTCGGCGGAGACGGTGTCGAGGATAAGGTCGAAGGAGCCGGCGTGGCGCTGCATGGCGTTCGCATCGCGCGAGATGATCACCTCGTCGGCGCCGAGGCGGCGGCCATCGGCGATTTTGCTTTCGGAGGTCGTGAAGAGCACGGTGTGCGCGCCGAGGGCGTGCGCGAACTTCACGCCCATGTGGCCGAGGCCGCCGAGCCCGACGACGCCCACCTTGCGCCCCTTCGCGGCATTCCAGCGGCGCAGGGGCGAATACGTGGTGATGCCGGCGCAGAGCAGGGGCGCCGCGCGGGCCGGGTCGAGGTTCGCGGGGACCTTGAGCGTGAACGCTTCGTCCACCACGATGCGCTCTGAATAGCCGCCGTAGGTGACGCCGCCCGAGTGGATGTCGGGCGAGTTGTAGGTGAACACCGAGCCCTTCAGGCAGAACTGCTCGAGCCCGCGGGCGCAGGAATCGCACTCGCGGCAGGAACCAACCATGCAGCCGACGGCGGCGAAGTCGCCGGGTTTGAAGCGGGTGACCTGTCTTCCCACGCGCGTGACGCGGCCGAGGATCTCGTGTCCGGGCACGATGGGGTACACGGTTCCGCCCCATTCGTTGCGCGCGAAGTGCAGGTCGCTGTGGCAGACGCCGCAGTAGAGGATGTCGATCTCCACATCGCCGGCGAGCGGCTCGCGGCGTGTGATGGAGAAGGGGCCGAGGGGCGTGGTCGAGGAGTGCGCGGCGAAGGCTTTGGTGGGCATGCGGGGCTCCGGGTCGGGACGCGGGTCCGGGCGGTTCGAATCGACGAGCCCCATTGAATGCCGCCTAGCGGTGCTGGTCGATGAGGACGGGGTTGCCGTCGGGATCGACGAGGGTGATGTAGGCGGGGCCGGTGGTGGATTCGTCGGTGGTCTGCGTGAGCGTCAGGCCCTGTTTCTTCAGGCGGCGCTGGATCTCGCGGACGTCGGTGAAGTGCTCGGGGTGGTCGCCGCGGTTGGCCCAGCCGGGGTTGAAGGTAAGGGAGTTCCGCTCGAACATGCCCTGGAAGAGGCCGATGGTCGCGACGCCGTTCTGGAGGATGAGCCAGTTCTGCGAGGCGTCGCCGGCGATCTGGGTGAAGCCGAGTTTCTCGTAGAACGCGCGGGACGCGGCGAGGTCCTTGACGGCGAGGCTGACGGAGAAGGCGCCGAGGTCCATGGTGGTCTCCGGGGGCGGGGGCGGGGTTGTGGATGCAGGCGGCGTGGTTCGCGTTTCGCGCGGGGGCGGCGCCGTGCTGCAGGATGCGAGGGGCAGGGCGAGGAGGAGTGCGAGGGGCGTGAGCAGCGCGATCGATGGAATCGTCTTCAAGACCGGCCTCCTTCGGGGTGAGGCTACC
>CAZGVW010000192.1:0-4028 GCA_964529265.1 uncultured Phycisphaeraceae bacterium | reverse complement strand
TCGCACCCGACGGCGCGCGCACCACGGAGGCGATTGTCTGGACGGTGGCCTCGCGTGCGCGCGACACGCTCGACGCCTGGTGCGGCACGACCGGTCCGCCGGTCATCGCGCCGGAGCCGGCGCCGCTGTGGGACGGACCCGACGATCTCGACGGCTCCACTCACGTCGACGAGCTCGTGATCGTGTCGTGGAACGTGCACGTCGGCTCCGCCGATGTCGTCGAGCTCGTGCGCCGCCTGCGCGCGGGCGTGCTCACAGGCGGCTCGCCCGTCGAGCACTTCGTCCTGCTGCTTCAGGAGGCGTATCGAGCCGATCCAATCGTGCCGCGACTCGTCTCGGCGGCGGTGCGGCCGCCGAAGGCCATCCGCAGCCACGAGGATGGCCGGCAGCGGGTGGACATCGTGGAGGTGGCGCAGTCGCTCGGTCTGGCGCTCTACTACGTCCCGTCGATGCGCAACGGCGGCTTCACTGAAACGGACGAGGATCGCGGAAACGCCATCCTCTCGACGGAGCCGCTCTCGGATTTCACGGCGATCGAGCTGCCCTTCGAGCGCCAGCGGCGTGTGGCCATTTCGGCCTCGATCTCGGGCCGCGATCGTGACGGCGACGCGTGGACGCTGCCGCTCGCCAGCGCCCATCTCGAAAGCACCGTGTCGGCGCGGCGGCTCTGGATTCTGGCCAACGGGGCGCGCGTCCGGCAGGCGCAGGCGCTGCTCGACGCGTTCCGGCCCGGTGCCCCGGTGGTGCTCGGCGGCGATTTCAACACCTGGTTCGGCTTCTCCGATCCGGCCTACCGGACGATCGCGGCGGCGATCGACGACGCCGCGCGCGCGGATCGGCGGCCGACGTTCCCGCCGTTCCTCCGGCTCGATCACCTGTTCTCGCGGCTGCCAGACGGGTGGCGCGTCAGCGCGAGACGGCTCGACGACACGCTGGGATCCGATCACTACCCGCTCCTCGCGCGATTGCAGCCGTCGGCTCACTGAAGCCTGTCAACGCCGACGGTCCGCCATCCGCCGGCGGTGCGCCGAAAGTAGACCTTCATCGGGACGGCCCACCCGGCGTGCAGTCGGTGTCGACCGCGAATCTCGGCCATCACGAACTCGCTGGAAACGAGCAGTCCCGGCGGCGCCGCGAACAGCGGCAAGGCCGCCACCGTCTCCTCGCCGACCGGTTCGGCGAGGTCGGCCGTGTTGTCGAACCGGTGCCATCGGATGCGGTACTCATCGGCCGACGTCGCCACATCGGCATCGACGGCGACGTTGGCACAGGCAAGACGTCCCGCGGCGGTCAATTGACAATCCGCCAGCGGCAGCAGGGCGTTGAGCCAGGCGCGTCCGATCGCGTCACGACGGGCACCGATCGTGCGCGCGAGATACGCCTCGGCCCGCGGATCCGAATACTGCGCCGTTCGCACGACCGCCTGGATCGCCTCGTCGGAGATCGCCACGATCCGCCGCGCCGCCCAGAACGCATCGTCCGGCCGCATTTGATCGAACGCCGCGTTACGATAGCGAGGCATCCACTTTTCCGCGTCGAAGGACGCTCCTTCGTAGCGGCCGATCGACGGCACATCCGGGTACCGGACCCGATCCCACGGGCGGACCCAGAGTCCGAACGTCAGCGCGGTCAGCAGCTTCGAGCGAGCCACCCACGCGTACTCGTTGCCGGCGCGCGCCGACCCGGGCCGCGCGCTGCCGCTGCCAAGCGTCGACCCGAAATCGACGAGATAGTGCCGCACCACACGCCGATCGCCATCGGCCTCGAGCACGTCACACGTCTCGATGGACGCCGCATCGTCGTGGTTCAGCCAGGCGAAGACGACCCGCAGACCGCGCAGCTCCCGGCGATGCTGATGCGGATGGATGTCGTTCGGGTCATCGCGCCGGACGCCGCTGAACTTGAAGGGGCCGAGATCGACGCCGTCCGGAAGGCGGCTGGCGATAGCGCGGTACGACCCGTCGACCTGTCGAGCGGCGCCGGTGAGAAGGATGTCGAGATCGGCCTGCCGCATCAGCCGGCGCCGGCCCGACCCGTCCTTCACGGCTGCGGCGCCGCCAATCCTGAGATCGCCCGCTTTCAGCCGAATCAGGTGGTTCTGGGCGGTGTGGTAGCCAAGCGCGTGCACGAGGCGCGTCGAGACCGCGTCGGCGCCGGTGGCCATCTCCGGATGCGAGTCGACGTCGAACCTCAAGTCGTACAACGTGCCACCGGCGTCGCGGGCGGTCAGGCGCGGGCGGATCGCGTCGCTGCCGCCTGCGGCGATCGTCCAGGGCCCTGCGACAGGTCCTCCACCGTGTTGCGGCCCGAGCTCGATCGGCTCGATCGACATGCTCCGATGCGGACCGAGACGATTTGCATACCAGCTCGAGTCCGGCACCTCGTCGGCCGTATTCACGTTCACCGCGCGCGGGCGGCCGCCGCGGCCCGTGATGATCTCGAGCGCATCAGCGGCTGGAATCGGGCGTCGGGGCTTCACGCCTCTCGCGTCCTCGCGCTCGGGATCCGCCGCGATCGGGTCATCCGGGAAGAAGCGCGGCGTCACGGCCTTCGCCGGAACGACGATCCACGCCACCGCGACGGTCAGCAGCACGAGCCACGATCGGCGGGAGAGGCTCATCGAAGATACCGTTCCAGCTCGAGCGGGGCGCTGGCTCCGATGAACCAGCGGGTGCCTTCGCGCGCGCCGAAAGCCGCCTCGGCGCGCAGGACGATGGTCGAATCGGTACCGACTCGTACACCCACGCCATACGCATCATCGGCGCTCGACAGCGACAGATCCCTGAAGCGGGGTGCGACGCCGCCCCGGTCGTAGAGCACGGCCAGATCCACGCCGGCCATCGCCTCCCAGCGGTACTCGGCGCTGAAGATCCACGTGTTCGCGTCGCGGAATCGCAGGTGGTCGAAGCCATGATGCGTATCCATGCCGCCGAGCGACGGCATGTAGTAGAACGGCACGCGCGATCCGGCGGCCGCGGCGAGGTGATTGGCCGTGAGCCGGATCGCGATCACGCGCTTGGTGTCGAAGACGGGGAAGTAGTGTTCGACATGGGCGGCCACGCGCGAGAACCCGAACCCGCGGTCATGGCGATCGTCGTACCGCGAGGCATACAGCGCGTATCGTCCGCCGCGACGCGGGTGGCCGGGCGAATCGCGATAGTCCACCATGACCAGGGCGCCGTGCTCGATGAACGACGTCCTGATCGTCGAACCGGCGGCCATCGCGTCCGTGAACCGCGTTTCGATAGAGGGATCGCCGCGGTCTCCCCCTCGGTCGATGCGCGGGTTCAACCATGCGTGCTGTAATCCGTACTGGAGCCAGCGTCGCGGCCGCCAAATCACCTGCGCCGCATATTCGGCTTCGTCGAGCTGGTAGTTCGTGCGATCCGCCAGCGCCGAGTTCGGCCCGACGCCGAAGAAGTTCTCCTCTGGGAGATGACGGACCTTTGCAATGGCCTTGAGTTCGAGCACGCGGTCGAGCAGCCGCGGCAGCGACAGCTCCGCGCGGCCCGTCCAGTACATCCGGTTCGTCAGCAGCGCGCCCGCATCGATCCGGATCGTGTCGTTGGCGAACGACCGGCGGTATCCGGCGCCTGCGCCGAGACCGCTGTCGGGCACGACGCCGCCGACGCGCGGGTAGAACGCGCCCGCGGCCGGCACCGCGCGCTGCTGCAGGAACCGGTCCTCGACGTACAACAGCCACCGCTCGAGCGGCGGGGACGATGGCGGCGGCTGCCCGCGTGCGCGCTCCGCGCGCTGCTGTTCGAGTAGTTCGGTTCGGGTTTCTTGTGCGAAGGCGTCGGCCGGGAACAGCGCGAGGAGCGCGACGGCCGACACATGCTTCCAGGCGTCGGGCCGGCGGCAGGAAACGCGGGGCTGATTGCTCGTCAAAAACGCCCCAGATCCATCCTACGCCTCGACGCGGCGTCGGAACAGCAGATTCACCGATCGGGATGCGCGACGAGGGATGGATTGACGTACAGCTCGGCGCGGGGCAGCTCGGCGAGCGAGTGCCAGCCGCCGACCGG
>CAZGVW010000191.1:0-13198 GCA_964529265.1 uncultured Phycisphaeraceae bacterium | reverse complement strand
CTGCACCACAAGGAGGGAGCTCCAGGCCACGCACCCACGTCCTGAACCGAGGCGGCCACGGCGTCCGTAGCCCGGCGGACGGCCTGAACCCTTCATAGAGAAGCCGCGATGTGAAGACCAGCGTAGCGCGCCGCCCATCATTGCCGCTCGCCCCGGTCCTCCGTGCATCCGACGCTCCGCAGAGCAGCTCCAACGAGCACCCAGGCGGCACGCCTCGCGGCAGAACACCGCTGCATAACACCGCAGCAGAACACCACCCCACTACACGCGGCCGATCCCCGACACACCGCAGGGCGTCCGCTTCGTGTGTTCGAGTCACAGGCCACAGTACTTCCGCCGCGTGCTCCAGCGTGCTATCTTGCGTGCTACAGAGACTGGTCCAATTCTCGTTCGACACCGACGACGGTATCTGGCGAATGTGACACGATGTACTGCAAGGACTGTGGCTACAGATTGATCGACACGGCGAGGCATCAGTGCTCTGAGTGTGGAGCACACTTCGATCCCAGTGATTCTGCAACCTATTATGTCAGGAAGGACGAGAAGCTAGACAACAGGCTTGGTCCGCTCGTGTTGGGTCTCGTAACGACGATCGTTGGGGTGGCGACGCTGGTCGTGGTGGGCCTCCTTGGTTTGCTAGTGCTGGTCTTCCTGTTGGGGTAGCGTCGGAGGATGACCAGATCTGCGTCGTGTCAGGAAACTCGTCACATGGTAATCGCTTCGAGGAGGACGGCGCCGGCGCTCGGCAGTCCGTCGAAGCGATGCCGCTCGCGGTCATCCTGATCGCGTTCGCGATGCCCCCGAGACCGAGTTCACTTAACATCACCTGAGCGCCAGCGCTCCACTGACCCGGCTGCTGCGCCCCGTGCATCGGCATCCGCAGCCATCTCGTCGTGCAGCACCGGATCCTGGATCGACGCCTGGACCTCCCGAATGATCTCCTTGGCGATCCTCTTTGCGAAGTAGTATCCACGCTGCATCATCTCGACGGCCTGTGTCTCCAGGCGGAAGAGCAACGCGCGATTCGGATCGTCGGACCGCAGTCGCAGCGTCAGATGCTCGAGGATGTCAGCCGCAAGACGCTGCACGTCCGGTTTCATCGCGACGACCTGCTCAGCCATCTCGGGTCGCTCCAAAGCCCGAATGGCCGTCATGAGCGCCTCCTCCACCTTGCTTCCGAGCCTGCTCATGCGCTCGAGCGTGCCTTCCCCGAAGCTCACTCCGTGTTTCAGTCGCTCGCGCCCGATCCCGACGAAGTTGACCGCGATGGTCTCCCCACTGTGCTGGAGGTGACTCGCGATTGCGGTGCCCGCGGCGAGACGCCGACTCTCGGCATTCGTGAGCTGCTCCCCCGAGAGCCGCCGAATGTACTCGTTGATCGAGTCATAGAGCTGCTGGTTCTCGCCGGCTCGCCTGACGACCTCGTCGAGGTCCTCCTCCGAACCCGCGATGATGGCCGAGCCGGCATCCGCGCCGAGCTGGTTCACATGCGCCCCGAGCCGGATGATCTCGCGCCGCAGAGCGTCCAGCGCGACTCCCGGAGTCTGCAGGTAGACATCCTGGAGGTATCGAGGCCGAGCCGCCTCGGGCAGGATCTCCGGTCGCTTCGGCAGCAGGCGCGTCACCAGGTGCGCGATCGGACCGGTGAACCATATGAACACGCATGTGTTCACTATGTTGAACAGGGTGTGGGCATTGGCGATCTGCCTCGGGGTCTCCGCGGCCAGGCGCGCCGCCCCATCGAGTTCCGCGTGCGCCGGCGAGATGGACTGCACCACCGACGCCAGCCAGCCGATGAACGGCAGCCAGATGGCCACGCCGATCACGTTGAATCCGAGATGCACCGCGGCTGCCTGCTTTGCCTCCGTCGGCTTGCCGAGCGCGGCCAGCACCGCCGTGATGCACGTGCCGATGTTCGCGCCGAACGCCAGCGCGATTCCGGCTTCCAGCGCGATGAAACCCTGTGACGCGAGCACGATGACGATGCCCGTGGTCGCCGACGAGCTTTGCACGAGCGCCGTGAATGCGGCCCCCACGAGCATGCCGAGCAGAGGGTTGTCCATCCGCTGCATCATGCTGATGAACGGCTCGTACGAGCGCAGTGGCGTCGTCGCGTCGCTCATGACGCCCATCCCGGCGAAGATCAGGCCGAGGCCCATGATCATGGACCCGTACCGGCGCCACTGCTTGCGCCTGGTGCAGAACATCATGGCGAAGCCGATCGCCACAAGCGCCAGGGCGTACTTCGTGATCTTGAACGCGACGATCTGCGCCGTGATCGTCGTGCCGATGTTGGCGCCCATGATGACGCCGATGGACTGCTCGAGGGACATCAGAGCCGCCGAGACGAACCCGACGACGAGCACCGTGGTGACGGACGACGACTGGATGATGGAAGTCACGAATGCCCCGGTCATGACGGCGGCGAAGCGATTCGTCGTGAGCTTGCCGAGCACCTTGCTCATTCGGGCGCCAGCCGCTGACTTGAGCGCATCCGTCATGAGCTCCATGCCGAAGAGAAAGATCGCCAACCCTCCGAAGAGCCCCATGAGCAACGGGCCGAGTGCCATGTCATTCATCGCCTTCAAGCTCCGTCCCAGCGGGTGCGTTCGTGATCTCAGTACAGCGCGGGCACGTCGTGAGTGAACGACAGTCGCTCAGGCGCTCCCTTCGGTTTGCTCTTGCGTCTGCCCGGATCAGGCGGAATGAACGGAAGCTCTTCATACGGAAACCGGGACAGCAGATGCGCGATGCAGTTCAGTCGCGCTCGGCGCTTGTCGTCCGCATCGACGCGATACCACGGCGCCCACTTTGTGTCCGTCGCCTCGACCATGTCCGCATAGGCCTCGGTATAGTCCCACCAGCGTCTCCAGGACTCGACATCCATCGGACTGAGCTTCCAATGCCTCAGCGGGTCCCGGGCGCGAGCGAGAAAGCGCTTCTCCTGCTCCTCCTGGCTCACCTCGAAGAAGTACTTGACGAAGATGATGCCCTGGTCCACGACATACTTCTCGAATCTGGGAGCTTCCGCCAGGAACTGCTTGTACTCATCGGGCCGGCAGAAACCCATGACGCGCTCGACTCCGGCGCGGTTGTACCAGCTTCGATCAAACAGAACCACTTCGCCTGCCGCCGGAAAGTGGGCCAGATAACGCTGTATGTGCAGTTGTGTCTGTTCCCGGTCGGAGGGTGCGGGCAGTGCGACCGTTCGGAATATTCGCGGACTGACTTTCTCCGTAATCCGCTTGATGACGCCGCCTTTGCCCGCTGCATCCCGCCCCTCGAAGACGACGACCGCTCGCGCTCTTTCGTGACGCACCCAGGTCTGCAGGTGGCAGAGCTGGACTTGAAGCCTTTCGAGCTCGCGCTCATACACGTCGCACGGGAGCTTGCCGCCTGGTGACGCCGGGCGTTTGCCCGCGTTGCTCCGTGTCTTTGATTTCCTCTTCTTCATGATTCCGCCATCACTTTCTCACGCGCCGCCTTCCAGCAGAGCTCGGGCAGGATCTGCTCGAGCACTCCGCCGGCGCCGGCTACGAGCCGGTCGGCGGACTCGATGGATCGCACGCCCGAATCGACCGCTTGCTTGACAATCTCGATCTCTTCACGAAGCAACGCTTCCCCCTGGGCCTTCAGTTCCGCCAGGTGAGCGCGAACGTACTCGATGCCACGGACGATCATCTGCACGCGGATCGCGGCGCCGCATGCTCGAAGCCGTACACTCTCCCACAAGGACGAGTCCGGCTGTGGGTAGTGCTCCTGCCAGACGGACACGACTCCATTCAGGAGGCTCGTGATCACCTGCGGCGACGCGTGAAGGAACATCTCCTCGGCCTCCGCCCGTCTGTGGTCGCGCGTGAATGGATCCGGCGAAGGCCACTCGATGTTCCGGGCCCCCATGAGGTCCATCAGACGCGACCATGCCGGTGGCCCGGTCTCGTCAAAGAACCTCCGCGTCACCATCGCGGCAACGTACGGTTCGACGCCCGCTGAGATGGAGACATCCATGATGTCGCACATCTCGCGCATTTCCTGGTCGAGGCGCGTGAGCGCCTCCGCACCCACTCCCGTTCCCAGCGCGTCATGCATCGCAAGGACGTCCTTCCGGATGCGGGCGTGAACTTCGGCCAGTCGGCTCTGTCTGACTTCCTGTGCGTCTTCCTCATCGAGACCCGTCAGACGCCCGCTTATGGCAGCCGAGTGCCGGTGTTCCGCCGCGCGCCGCTCCTCCACCCGTCGCTTCAACTCTGCAAGAAGCGATCCAAGCGCTTCCGCCGATTCGGCGTAGCCCTCCTCGCGGGTGCCCTTCGACTCCGCGCGACCCGGGGCACGCCCGAATACACCGGTGATACCGTGCAACAGTCCTCTGGCGTTCCGTTCATCCGACATGGCTCACCTCCATCCGGCTCGCCGTCACGACCGTTCATCCGTGACCGGCACCGTGACACGGTAGAAGACCGAATACAGAACCGGCAGCAGGATCATGGTGATCAGCGAGCCGACCGTCAGGCCGAACATGATCACGACCGCCATCGACGCCCAGAAGACATCGGGCAGCAGCGGGATGACGCCCAGCACTGTCGTGCCCGCGGCCAGCAGCACGGGACGCAGGCGCGAGACGGCCGCGTCGGCGATCGCATCGTAGTCGCTGCTCCCCGCGGCCTTCTGTATGTCGATCTCGTCAAGCAGGATGACCGCGTTCTTGATCATCATGCCGGACAGCGACATTGCACCCAACAGCGCGACGAAGCCGAACGGCTGGCGGGTGATCAGCAGGCCCGCCACCACGCCGATGAAGGCGAAGGGGATGAGGCAGGCGATGATGAGCGGAGGTCGATACGCATTGAACAGCGCCACCACGATCACCGCCATGATGATCAGAGCCGGTATCGCGCCTGGAAGGAGTGACTTCTGCGCATCCATGGCCTCGCGGTGTTCGCCGTCCCACATGATCGAGTACCCGGGCGGGAACTCCATCGCTTCGATCCTGGGGCGGACATCGGCCAGCAGTTCGGTGGCGAGCCCGACCGGGACGGCTTGCGCGGCAATGGCCCGCCGGCGATTGAAACGCCAGATCAGGGGATCCTCCCATTCCGGCTCCACGGATTCCGTCACCTGCGAAAGAGGGACTGAGCGGCTCCCCAGCGGCTCGCGGATCTGCAGCGAGGGAAGATTGCGGACCAGCTCCGTCCGCTCACCCTGCACGTGACGTGCAATGATCGGCAGCAGCTTGTCCCGCTCGCGATAAAGGCCGACCTTCGTACCGTCGAAGGAGCGGCGCAAAGCGATCCCCACCGCGTCGCGCGAGATCCCGGTCCAGCGCGCGTTGGGCTCGTCGTACTCTGCCACCACCTTCGGCACCCGCTGTCGCCAGTTCGTGCGGACGGACTTGCTGTGCGGACTGTCGATGAGGATCGAGGCGGCCTGCTCACCAAGAGAGCGAAGAACGGCGGAATCGGCGATCGCCGGACCGCTGATCTTCACGTCAACGGGCCAGGTCTTGTAAGGTCCGATGCCGTACTTTCGGGTGATGACCTGGGCCTCGGGCATGTGCTCGTCCGCCCAGCTCTGGACCTCGGGCATCATCTCTTCGATCATCGAGGCATCGACGACGTTCACGATGAGTTGCCCGTAGGAGCTGTACGGGTATTCGGGGTCCACCGGCAGGTAGAACCGCGGCGGGCCCTGTCCGACGAACGCGCTGACTGCCTCGACGTCCCCCCGCCCCACGATCCTCTCTTCCAGACGTCGCAAGTGGGCCGAAGTGTCCTGAACGCGCGCTCCTTCGGGCAGCCAGAGATCCACCATGAACTGTGCGCGGGCCGCCGCGGGGAAGAACATCTGGTCCACCCACCGGAAGCTGAACAGGCTGGCCACGAGCGCTGCAACGGCGACGATGATCACGACATACCGCGCCCGGATCGCCACTCGCAGAAGCTTTCGGAAGCTCCGGAACATCGCCCCGGCGTAAGGATCACCTGCACCCGCCTTCGGCGTGGGCAGCATCAGCACGCACATCAGTGGCGTCACGGTCATGGCGAGCAACCAGGAGATCAGCAGCGAAGCGCCCGCGATCGTGAAGAGAGCGGCGCAGTACTCGCCCGCGTTCTCGGCCGACGCGGCGATGGGATAGAACGCCATCACCGCCACGACGGTCGCCCCGAGCAGCGGCATCGACGGCTGCGAAGCAGCCTCGATACCTGCCTTGATGCGGTCCATTCCCCTCTGCAGTCGCACCTGCACGCCGTCGGCGACCACGATCGCGTTGTCCACCATCATCCCCATGGCGATGATGAGAGCGCCCAGCGAAATCCGGTGCATGTCTTCTTCGATCAGCGTCATCACGACGAAGGTCATCAGAATGACCATCACCAGCCCGGCGAAGCCGACGACAAACGCCGAGCGGAGGCCCATGGTGAGCCACAGCACGCCGAGCACGATCGCCACCGCCTCCGCGAGGCTGATGAGGAACGTCGTGGTCGCCGAGGACACCTGCTCGGCTTGCCATGAGATCCGCCCGATCTCGATGCCGACGGGCAGCTCGGCGCGCAGTTCTTCCAGGCGGTGGTCAACGGTCTCACCGACCTTGACGACATTGGCGCCCGGCGCGTTCGAAATGGCGATGGCGATGGCCGGTCGGCCGTTGAAACGGTGCTCCGAGACCGCAGGTTCGAGATAGCCGCGACGGACGGTGGCGATGTCCCGAATGCGAAGCAGCCGACCCCTGCCCCCGGGATCGCTGATCGAGCGACCCGGGATCACGAGGTCGCCGATGTCCTCCGGAGAGGTGAACTCTCCGGCGACCTGAAAGCGCATGCGCGTGCTCTGCAAATCCATCGAGCCCGCGTCGATCACGAGGTTCTGCTGCGTAAGCACCTGCTGGATGTCGGCGGGGGCGATCCCGAGCTGTGAGAGCCGCGCATCCGAGACCTCGACATAGATGCACTGCGGCTGTACGCCCCACAGTGCGACCTTCGCCACCCCGGGCACTACCGAGAGCTCCTTCTTGATGTCGTCGGCGAACGACTCCAGCTCCGCAGGCGTGAAACCGTCCGACTGGACGGATAACAGCAAGCCATACACGTCGCCGAACTCGTCGAAGACCTGTGACGGACCGGCGCCCGGGGGCAAATCCGCGGCGGTGTCGCGTACCTTCTTTCGCAGTTCGTCCCAGACCTGGGGAAGCTTATCCGAGCGATAGCTTGGCTTGATGGTCACCTTGATCGAAGAGAGGCCGCTGCGCGAGTACGACTCCAGCTCCTTGAGCTGAGACATCGTCTGGACTGCCTGTTCCAGCACGTCCGTCACCTCGAGCTCCACCTCCTCCGGAGATGCGCCCGGGTATGGCGTCACCACCACCGCGCTCTTGATCGTGAACTCCGGGTCCTCGAGCTGGCCGAGGCGCCCGTAAGACAGCAGCCCTGCGACCACCGCCACGAACGTGACGAAGGTCGTAAGCGTACGCTTGCCGATGGCCCCTTCCGCAAGTCTCATTTCACCACCACTCCAGGACCGGTGATCTCGGGTCGCACCCGCTGGCCCTCACAAAGGAATGCCGCTCCGGCCGTCGCAATCAGTTCCCCTCGCTCCAGACCTCGTACGAGCACACCGACGTCGGTGAGCTCCAGCACCTCGACCGGTCGCCGGCCGACTGTCCCGCTCTTCTCGTCCACGACCCAGACGAAGCGCTCTCCTCCGGCGTCTTCCCCGACGGATTCGAGCGGAACCTCGAACGCCTTTTCGTCAAACGCCTTCTCGTCGCCTTCATCGGCCTGAACGAAGATGGCCCATGCCTGGCCCGTCATCCCCGGAAGCACCTGGATGCCCGGCGGCTGATCCATGATGAGCGTCACCGGATAAGTGCGCGTGACGGGATCGGCCTCGTTGCCGCGTTCCTTGATCTCCGCGATGAGCTCGGTGCCGGGAAAGGCATCGAACGTGCAGTGGATCTCCTGCACCTGCGGCGCAAGGGCCACAATGTGCTCGGGGATATCCACCATCATCTCGATTCGCGAATCGTCGAGGAGCCGCAGAACCGGCTGCTTTGCCTGCACGTCCTCGAAGTTATCGACGTACCGCGCAGCCACCGTCCCCTCGAACGGCGCGACGAGCTCGGTGTACCCAAGGTCGTTCCGCGCGTCTTCCAGCGCCGCCTCGGCCGCTGCAACCATGGCGGAGGCGCCGTTCTCCGCCTCCCGCTTCTGCGTCACCTCGAGATCCGTGGCCGCGTTCTTGTCGTGCGCCTTGCGCACTCGCTGGTGCTCCTCGTTCGCGAGTGCGAGAGCCGCCGCCGCCTGCCCCAAAGTCGCCTCGGCGCTGCGGACCCCCACTTCAAAATCGCGAGGATCGAGACGCGCGACCACCTGGCCGGCCGTGATCCTGTCGCCCACGAGGACAGGCAGGAGATGGAGCGTTCCCTCGACCCGGAAGGAGAGGTCCACCTCCTGGGTCGCCTTGGTCCGCCCGGGGAACTTCGGGCTGATGACCGTCCTGACGTCGCCGACCCGAATGACGCGGGCCGGACGAACGACCTCGGCAGGCGACGACCGCTCGCAGCCCGCAAGCGGGGCGAAACAGCCGACGACGACGAGGAGTCGACACGGAATCGAAAGGGATCTCATGGTTCAGCAACTCCGCCGTTGGTGGTCGTCCATCCTGCCATCGCATGTCGCCGCCTCGGCGCGTTCTGCATCAGACTTCACGACAGCGACCAGGCACGTTTCATCATCGACCGCCGGCTGCTCCGCTCGGAATGCACGGACAGAAGCGACGATGCGCTCCAGCAGCTCGGCGGCTGTAATCGCCGGGGTACGGAGCACCGCGTCGAGACGCGTGTCGGAATAGAAATCGTTCGCCGCGTTCATGCTCTCTGTGATGCCGTCGGTGAACAGGACGAGGCGGTCGCCCGGCAGGAGCTTCACTGTCTCGCTCTCGTATACCGTTGCCCGATCGACGCTCAGCGGAAGTCCGCGCACCGCGTCGAGCCGCTGGACGTCATTCCCCCGAATCAGGCGGGGCGGCGGATGCCCCGCCGAGGAATAGGTCAACACGCGGCGCTGTGGGTCATAGAGACCGACGAAGGCCGTTACGAACTTGCCGGTGTCCGCGAGGTATCGGGTCGCGAGCGGTCCGTTGATCGATGCCAACGCCTCGCCTGGCGATCGTGGTGTCTGTGGGTCCTGCAACGCGTGTCCCAGGGCATGGACCAGAGCGACAATGACGGCCGCCCCCAGATCGTGTCCGCTCACGTCCGCAATGACGAGTGCCCAGTGGTTGGGCCCGACGGGACGTACGTCATAGAGATCGCCACCCGGTCCATCGGCGTCGGCGAAGTGCACGGCCAGGCCGAGGCCCGGAACGCTGGGGAGGTGTTGCGGCAGAATCGAACGTCGAATCGCGCCGAGCGTCTCCCCGTAGCGGGCAAGCCGGCCACGAGCTTCGCGAAGCTCTTCGTCAAGCTGCCGAACGCGGTCGGCCAGATTGTGAACTCGTTCGCTCATGACCCCTCGACAATCTCCGCCACGACGGCCTTCGTTGCGCAGTCGCCGGCGATGAACTCGGCCCCGTGCTCGTGCATCTCCGCCAGCCGAGCCTTGCCGGCAGAGTCGATGTAGGTCACGTCCGTGAGATCGACGCGAACGGTTGGCCTGTTCGCGCTCTCCACCAGGCGACGCCAGCACTGTTCCAGTTCATGCACCCATGGTCCTTCCAGCCTCCCCTCGAGACGGAAGGTGAGAACCCTCGGACAGTCGTTCGCCGTGATTCGCAACATCGAAAGCACCTCGACAGGTGATCCTGAGGCTCCAGGTCGCCGGCTCGGGCTCAGGCCCCGGACCGGCAACTCCTTCGGGCATTCGACCATTCATTGCAACGGCCGTGCCAGCGAATGGAACCGCCGCCCGCTCCGCACTAAGAAGCGCAGGAGAAACGATTTATGGTCGTGTCGTGCCGTGAACCACTCAAATCGAACCGGCGGCCGCGCGCCAACGAGCAGGCGCCTGCGCCGGCAGGTTGGCGCGCTAACCGGGACGGCTGATGCCGAGCTTCTTCATCTTCCAGAGCAACGTGGAGCGATTCATACCGAGCCGCGCCGCGGCGCCCCGGGGGCCGCCCACGACCCACCCGGTGGCGACCAGCGCGCCGAGGATGTGCTCGCGCTCCGCGTCCACAAGTGCGACCGGTGCCGCCGCCGGCGCAGCGACCGACGAGGTCGTCAGAGGCACGGCCTGCAGGTCGGCGAGGGAGACCTGAAGGGTCGGGCCGGGCGAGAGGATGACCGCGCGCTCGATGACGTTCTGCAGCTCGCGCACATTGCCGGGCCACGGGTAGCGCACGAGTGCCTCCATGACCGCCGTCGGAACCGTCTCGATCCGCCGCCGCATGCGGCGGGCGAACCGCTGCGTGAAGTGGCGGACCAGCCGCGGGATGTCCTCGGAGCGCTCGCGCAGCGGCGGCACGACGAGCGGGAAGACGTTCAGGCGGTAGTACAGGTCGGAGCGGAATCGGCCGTCGGCTACCATTCGCGCGAGGTCGCGGTTCGTGGCGGCCACGAGGCGGACGTCCACCCGTATCGTCCGCGTGGCGCCGAGACGCTCGAACTCCTGCTCCTGAAGCACGCGGAGCAGTTTCGGCTGCAGTTCCGGCGGGATGTCCCCCACCTCGTCGAGGAACAGCGTCCCCTGGTTCGCAAGCTCGAACCGTCCGACCCTCTGGCAGATGGCCCCTGTAAAGGCGCCCTTCTCGTGGCCGAACAACTCGCTCTCAAGCAGCCCGGTCGGAATGGCGGAGCAGTTCAGCTTGACGAACGTGCGGTCCTTGCGCGGGCTCAGGTCATGCACGGCCCGCGCGACCAGCTCCTTGCCGGTGCCGGTCTCGCCGCATACGAGCACTGTCGAGTCGGTCGGGGCGACCGTCTCCACATGCTTGAGAACGCGGCGCAGCCCATCGCTCTCGCCGACGATGTCTCCGAAATTGTGCTCGGTGCGGACTTCCTCTTCGAGGTACGCCTTTTCCTTCGTGAGCTTGTCCTTCAGCGCCTCGATCTCCTGGAAGGCCATTGCGTTCTCGACAGCCACGGCAACCTGCCTGGCGATCTGTTGCAGGAAGCCCAGATCCGCCGGGTCGTAAGCGGAAGGAGTCCTGGACGTGAACACGAGCGTGCCCAGCCGCTGCCGGGCCGTGGTCAGAGGCAGCCAACAGTAGCTCTGGACGCCGTACCGCTGCACGCGCTCGAGCAACTGCGGCCACCGCGCCAGCTCGGCCACGCTCGAGGTGATGAGCGGCTGCTGGGTCTGCCAGACCAGGCCAGCGGGATCTTCTTCCGTGGGAAGGACGATCGTCGTCCCGGGTGGGACGGGTTCGCAGGTCTCCAGGACGTGCAAACGCATGGTGTCGGTGGCCGACTCGTGCAGGACCAGGGCGAGGTAATCGAAGCTCGCCACTGGCTGGAGCAGGCCGCCCAGTTCGTGGAACAAGGCGCTCAAGTCCCGGTGCGAGACGATCGCCTCCGAGACGGCGAGCAACGCAGAGTACCGGTCCCCCGCGTCGGCCGGCTGTCCGCGCGGCTGAAGGCTCGGCTTGGCCAGATCTCGGTTCAAAGTACCGGATTGTACCAGTTCCCTGACCGCCCTCAGCGGCGCCCTGGCCCGGACCAGATCAGGCGACGGCGGAGGGCGCGTGCAACGCGGCCGAGTCAGCGATATGGCTGCTGGTCGGCGCCCATTTCATTGGCGCGTGCCGGGGTGGCGTCGAGGAAGCGCCTGACGCGATCACGGATCTCGTCGATACGTGGATGAAGCCAGAGCAGGTGGCTGGCATCGTCGATGAGCAGGGACTCCGCTCGCGGTACCGCGGCGATGACCGCAAGCGCGTGAGCCACCGGCACGTTGCCATCGACGCGGCCGTGCACCACCAGCACGGGAACGGTGATGGGTCCGTCAATGCGGTCACTCAAGGAAGCGAAGACCGCAAGGTCGTTGTTCAGCCCGGCCTTGCGCGGACTGATCGGAAACGAATGCTCCAGCAGGCGCAGCACCCAGCGCATGCGTTCGGGACTCTTACGCAGAGCCAATACGCATGCGCGGATCGTCTGACGATCGCGAAGGTCCGTCATCGACAGAATGCGGCGTGTCATGAATGCCGGGGCGAGGCGCGCGGTTTGAAGTATCAGCCAGCAGCCGAAGTCGAGGAACCATCCTCCGACGTTCGAGAACAGGAGCCGCCCCATGAACGTGTCGGTCGTGATGCCCGGCTGGACGTGACGGTGGCTGATCGCGCACACCATCACCAGGGTTCGAACGCGCTGCGGATGTCGCGCCGCCATCGCGAGCGCGGTCGGGCCGCCGCCTGAAATACCAACGACGTGTGCGCTCTGGATTCCAAGCGAATCCAGCAAGGCCGCCATCGCATCGGCAGCTTCTTGCGCTCCTTCGCCCGATTCCAGCGGCGTGCGAAGATACCCCGGGCGCGAGGGGGCGATCACACGGAACATGCGATCCAGGCCACAGTCCGCGGCAAGGGCGCTTGCCTGATCCCAACCGCCCAGCCCGCCGTGAAGCAGGAGGACCGCCGGCGCGTCATCCGGGCCGGCGAACGCGCAATCAACCTGGCCGCGCTGCGTGTTCACCAGCGTACTGGCGGTCAGGAGCCGGCGTCTGGCCCGCGCCCGCCATCGCACGAATCCAATGCAGACGGTGATCGCCAGAAGGGGCAGCGCAGCCGCCACATACCAGAGTACCTGCATCTGGGCGCAGTATACTCAAACGCCACCCGGACACGATCAGTCGCCCGAATTCACGAAGCCAACGAGCCCCCACACATCCACGTGGATCGGGACCGTCAGACGGCGAAGTTCTGGCTTGCGCCGGTCTCCTTGTCGAGGAATCCGGGCTTCCGGGGTCGAGTTGCGCAGGCGGGCGTACGGGGCCGCGTCCTGATTAGTGACTGCCGCCGGACGGACCCCCGAATCGCACAGGGACGCGGCCCCCGCGCGGAGCCGAAATCACAAATCAGGACGCGGCCCCCGCGGAGACGGCCCCAGCGGAGAAGTAACCGGACGGCACCTCCAGACCGGCGACGGCGATGCAGCAGATCGCCTCAAGGCGCAGGACATCTGCGAGCGACATGTGCTCGAGGAAAAAGGAGCACGAACACCGGCATCCGGTCGTACGCATTCGAGGTCAGCGCGTACCACGGGTAC